>NZ_JBYQNN010000002.1:0-262358 GCF_057837605.1 Pseudomonas sp. GL_093
ATGTCGAATCCCTCCCTTGCACCTGAAGAGAAAATCAAATTCTTCGGCAAAGAAGGCGTATTTACACCTGAGCGGGCATCACCACTAAACCGCCCCATCGAGGCTCTACGGCTGTTTCAGGGCTTTCTTTGCAACAGTGAGCTGGAGCGCAAAGGTCTGGGCAATGTGATCGCACTGTGGGAGCAAATCCCGAAATTTAGTGGTGAGCACCTGAACACCAAGGACGGTACAGTTCCGAACGACCACGTAATTGATTTCACCATTGGCGACCAGGCCGCAAGGGTGACACTGTTTCCAGGAACGTATTACCCAAACAGAAAAAGCTCGAAGCCGATGCGCCGCTTTCCAGGTGTGAAAGAACAAGCCGTCGAGCAAGCGATCATTCACCATGCTTGCCTCCAAGCGGAAATGCACTCGGTGAAAGGTGAAGTCGCGTACTACGTGAAGTTCTCCATCACCGGGCTGGGGCGCACTCTCAAGTTGATGGGCAGTACCCTGAGCAACACGCAGATACGAGAGGCACTGGAGGTTTTGTCCAGCAGCATCATGACAATTGGCTCAGGCGAAAATTTGCTCAAGGACAAACGTGATCCGATTTTGCCGGGATTTGAGCGAAACACAGATGAGCATGAGGTTTCCAACGGCGATGACGTGTGGCGGGTAAAACTGCATCCTCTGATTGCACACTCAATCCTTAACGTGACCTACCGCCAATTTCCCATGGGGATCACGAAGCACTACAGCCCACCAGGTGCCTACTTAATTCGGCACATGCATTACATCGTTCCCAACATATCGACCTCGACTCCGTTTTCTTTCCAATTGTCCGAAATGAAGCGTCTGACAGCAGGCCTGAACCACGTTCGGATTGCTGGGAGCATGGCGGCAGTGAGGAAAGAATTGGACAAAATGAAGGTAGACGGATTGTTGGATGATTACATCGTTGATGAAATCTTCCCCGCTCGCCGTCCACGTGGCCGTCCGACGCCCATTGATTATGACATCACCTTGTTTCCGGGTAAGGAATGGATCAAGAACGTGAAAGCGGCTTCCGCTAAAGTTACCGTCTCAGAGCAATCGCTTGGCTTGCCTCGGAGCGAGCGACAGCAACGGCAACTATCCTTGCCAAATTTTTGATGCTGTTGGTTGGCCGACAGATCTGCAAGCCCATCAAAGCTCCCTATCATTCTGCGCTATGACCAGTTTTTAGACTTCTCACCTGATAGCTGTGGCCGCGTAGGCTCAGCTTTCAGGTGGCACAGTTGCCTGGACTGAGTTTGCGCGCACCATTTTTGCAGTGGTCATTTCCTAAGCCAGTCGAATGGCCCCGAGCACTCTATGCGCTAGGTAATCTTCAACCCTCTGTGATGCTTCTTGTCGCTTTCGTAACGGTTGCTTTCTCGGTGATGTCCACTGCTGGGAAAGACGCTCGAAAATCTCTGTGCTTCTACGCCCGACACTCGCCAAAAAGCTGATCACGGGATTTCGCAAGGAATCCAGCAAACCGAGCTGCACGAGCGGGAAATATATTTCTTTACTTGGCGAGAAATATATTTCACAATGCGTTATCAGAACGAACATTCGGGCTAGGTCAAATGCACACTCAAGAGACAGAAAAAATCCAAAACCGCCTGCAACTCGCCGGTTATACCTGCCAGTTTGACGAATCGGCGCAGGTTGTAATTGCGCATGATCCGATCACGGTTATTTCAGGCGCTCGCCGTTGGGTGGAAGACGCTCCTGTCCGCATTCGTGATTACCGCTGTGCCGTCCGATTTGTTCACGAGCGGGAGTGATGAGATGAGTCGTTACGTGGTTTTGGATGAGCACACTCTTTGCTACCGCCTCGACGGCGTAGAAAGCATGCTGGGAGTGCTCGCCGGAAGTGTATTGCGGGGTGGGCACGACTGGAGAAATGGCCCGGTCTCCTTCACAGCAAACTCGACACTTCGCGATGCGACCGTAGCCGATTTTGATTTCTTCCGGGTAGATCCGACCGGACATATCCAATAACCAAGCCAGCCCCGGACAATCGGGGCCTGTCGAAAGCTCTCTTTCTCAAGTCGGCTTTCAACAGAAAAGACAACGAATAGCTATCACCCGGAGGCTGGATCGATGAAGAAAACCAAATGGATCATCTGCGGTTGCTGTGAAGGAAACGGCCAGGTAGGACACCCAGCCTTCTCCAACGGCTTCACGTCGAGCGAGTGGCACGACATGGGCCCAGACGATCAAGCCACCTACATGCGGGGTGACTATGACGTGCAATGCGAGGCCTGCAAGGGGCTGGGCCGTGTAGAGGTTCCGAACGTGGCGGCGCTGTCCTTTGGTGAAAAGCGTGTGCTGTTGATCGAGCTGAGAGAGGCTCGTGTTACCGCGAAGGTGAATGCCGAGTTGGATGCGGAATGGGCAGCGGAGCGCGCATTCGGCTGCTGATTGAAGTGGCCCTGGCACGCCGGGGCCTGTCGAGAGCCTGTTTTTTCGAGCTGGCTGTCGACAGTGGAACAAAGTTGCTCAGTGATGGTGACATCCAAGTAGTTCGGGCAGGCTTTTCCGCCGTCCGATTTCTTGCTACTGTGAATTTGCTTCCCACCGAGCACCGTCACAAAGTGAAGCGTGATTTGCCCCTTGATCAGATTAATCATCTCTCAATGCAGGTCGTATAAGACGGTTGTGAAACGACATATCTGCATTGGCCGGAGGGTTAATCATGTCTTCTAAAGAGCTGCTCAAGTCAGCCTCAAAGCTTCTCATCAGTGAGTTCAGTAAGCGCGAAATCGAACTGAAGCCGACGATCAGTTACCAGTTAATAGCAGCGGCATTTGGGTTCTGGTCCCATGAATCAGTGGTGGACTATGAGATTCCTTTCGAGCAATTCAATGCCAAGCAGTACTTTGGCGCTAAGCCCCAATTCAACCTAGAACTGTTATCAGAGCGGATTGGTAAGTTACTTGGATTGGATGAAGAAAAGGCCAAGGACTCCGCGCACCTCATCAGTGACCTTTTTGTGTACCATTTCCCGATGCGAGTGCAGGCCCTTAAGATCCTGTACGAGCCTGAATACGCGCAAAATCGCTCCATGATTTTCAGACTTTTAAACTCCAAGGGTACAGAGTTGACTCCGTTGGCCAGTGCGGCGGTTGCAACCAAACAGCTCCCTGCGTTGCCAGCACAAACTCTCGCTGGCCACCTCCGCTTGATGCGCCCCGTTGCCAATTTTATGGATGGCTCGGCTATGACCGTCGACGAGTTTATCCAAAGGGCTCCGACACGGATCTGGTGCTACCCGAGTCCGTTTGTTATTGAGGCGTTCCCATCTTTAGCCGACTCGGCCTTCCATGTTGATACGGAGTCAGATGGCTGGACGTTTTCCGACCGCAAACATGAAAACGAGATTGGTGTTGGGTTTGTGTTGCTTCAGGAACTGCCAGCCCGTGACGGACGGCCTGCATATGCCGTTGTCTCAGGCCGATACGTATTGGTGGATGAGGGTGAAGGGGCGAAATGGTCTGATGTCGAGGTGGTGGGCACCAGGCGGGACGACGTGACCAGTTACCGGATGAAAGCATTGGCCGATATTCTGGGGCATAGCGTCGAGCTCTTGCCATTGCTCAGCCAATGTCCTGTTTGCAATGAGCTCCAGGCATTTGACAAGGACAAGCTGCCAGTCATTCGTTGTGGGTGTTTACCTAGTTGAATTGGGACGGACAAGGCGGCGATTTGGTAAGGGCTTGGATCTGTCGAGAACCAGCTCTCCAGTTCGCCGCCAGCCGTTAAATAATCGTGGGCCGTGCTGGCGGCACTTAAACACGGATAGCACATGCAGATCGCAGAGTGGCAGGCCCAATGTGGCATCAAGAAGCTGATTCAGCACGATGAGTATGGTTGTGGAGTTGCCTGCTTGGCGATGGTTCTGGGTATTACCTACGAACAGGCACGACAGCGCTTCATCAGCATTGGGCTCGGTATCCGGAGGGGCTGCCGCCCCGCGTTTTCGACATCCTCTGGTGAAATGCGGATGGCGGTGGCCAGCTCTGGGTTGATCATCGACGCGCGGCGCTGGAAAGGTTGGTCAAGCTTCAGTGGTTTGGGCATATTGAAAGTGCGAGACGACTGGCGCGGAGCCAAAGGGAAGTGGCACTGGGTGGTTTCATTCCGTCATCCGGAATTTGGTATCGCGATCTTTGACCCCCACCAGGCAGCACCGTCGTTTCACAACATGCCGTTAGACGTGGAGTGCATCGATTTCTCCATCTACGAACCCAAGGGTGAATGGATACAAGTGGAACAGCAAGTAAAGCTGACTAGTCATCGGATCATAACGTGACGTGAAATTGGGAAAACATAGACCAGTCCCATAGGCAGAAATGACGTACCGGGAGTCATCTTCATGGATCAACCAGAGCACACCACTTTCACACCAGGTGGAAGTACAGACGTGAACCCATTTGCGCGACCCTCTCCCGAGCTTGTGCGCCAGTTTGCAGGCCAGATAGCTGTTATTGACGGTGTGGGAGGCGCTCTCCTTTTGCTGCAAAATGTCTGCGGCATTAGGTTGAACGATGATCAATTGGCGAAGGCAAAATCCATTGCTCATGATGTCGCTCCGCTGGATGATGAGCTGACGATTTTGCGGCTTGCAGATGCGTGGGGAAAAGAAAGCGAACTTGCCGAGTTCGCAGCTGCTATCCGAGATACTCAGGTGCGTTCGCTGACGGATGCGGAGGCGATCAAGCACGTTTTTCAGGATGACATTCACCAGGTGGAGCCATGACAGCAGAACAGCTTCTCTGGGCTACCAAGCAGTTTTGGTTTGAGGGCTCGGATCAGGATATCCAGGGTAACTACGTGATCGGGCGCGACAGCTACGGCAGTCGGCCTGCGCTTGTGTTTCATGACTTCGTTGCGCTGACTGAATGGGCTCAGTGCCAAAGAGACTATTCTGTCAGCGTTGGAAGCAACTGAATGGCTGATTCACCCTGGTGATGTGGACATACAAAAAAACCGCCGAGGCGGTTTTTTTGTGGGCGTGCATTCCCGGCTAAACGAGCCTTGTCGCCTTTCCCTCGCGCACGGGGAGGTGATATTGCAACACCGAAAGAACATTCACTACGTGACCTGGGCACTGTCAATCAATGTCCTTAAAGCCGCCAGCGAGTTTGTCGGCGGTGTCACCCGGAACTGTCCAGGTAAGCTTCTCACCCGTCAACAAAGCGGCCGAATGTTTGGCTCCTCTCAACGTACTGAAATAGCGTGGGAGCTCGATGAATTGTTTCCCACCCTTGCCATTCCACCCGCAATCCAATGCAAAAGGGTGAGCGCCACCATGGCCATCCTCAATCCAAAGCTCTTGGACAGCCTCGCCATTTGTCCTCGCCAACTTTGTTTCGACGATGACTTTAGGTGCGGTCAAAATAGATCGATTCACAGCCTTGGAGGAGCGCGACACGCTGGCGCGAGCGGCGTTGTGCGTAGCGGTGATCAGGCCGATCAACTCTGTATCCTCAGCGGAGCGATGCTCATGATCTGAGGCGGCCTGCATTTGCTCAGACAGCGTCCAAAGCTGACTGAGTGTCAGATTTAGGGGGAAGGTTTTCTCCGCTTTAGGCATTGCTGGGTGCTCCACGGTTCGAAATGGATTATTGGAGCCCATATTTGCGGGTCAGCTCATCGATCCGAATGGCCCGATCTTGGTGAGTTAGGTTCGTTGCCTGGTCGGGTTTCAGTGCGCCATTTCCGACTGAGGTGGTGTACTGCTCGTCTTTACGGACGAGTTCGAGAAGTTCCTTGAGATCTTTCCGCACGTCATCAAAGACCATGGTTGACTCCCCTGAGCACTATAACGTCGTAAGCTTTGCCCGTGGCCAACTTGGCGCTGTAGAGCGCTTTGCCCTCGCTGTAGCTGTCGTACACCATGTGTTCGACCTTGGTGCCGAGACGGGTCTCCATTTCCCGTGTCATCGCGTCAAGCAACGACTCATCGCCTTGTGTGCTGGCTTCGACTACATCACCGCCATCAACTTGGAACCGGACTGTAAAACCTGTTTGTTTTAGCGCCATGATTAACTCGCCTGCTCAGCAGCGCACGCCGCACGATCAAGATCATCGAAGACGTCTGCTTGCAGCACACGACCAGCGAACAACCCTTCAATGAAGCCACGAAACTTGGTAACGCTCATGCGTCCACAGACCCACTCGTGACGATACTTCGCGAGTACCTCGGACGCCTTTTCGTCATGGGAGAGGGCGTTTGCGGCATCAGCGAATAGGAGGGTCAGATCTGGCTTGTTCATGTTGTCGATATCCCCTAGTACGTTTGATCAAGTCCATGGCTAACTTTCGCCGAACAACTCCCACCCAGGTTCGCACATCCTTTGAACCCTTGGGAGTAACACCGCTGAAGGTGAGTCATGACTTGGTAGAAATGTGACTGTGATAGTGAACTATACTTCACCAACGAGCAAGAAATATATTTCCCGTAAGATGTGAGGATAAATGCGAGTAAGGCGGGAGTGGGGAAGCGCCGTCAGCAGACGGCGCATGGTGCTAAACCTCGGAATAACGGAGGGTTTGATTGGCCTCCTCACAGGTGGCGGTGCGAACCACCTGATCCATCACTTTCTTCCGTGGCGTACCTTGCCAGCTTAGAATGAATGGGTGGCCATTTTTACCCATTACGACTGGCCCCATAATGAGCTCGTTACCAATCTTGACTTCCCCGATTGGCTGGCCGCCTGAACAGGTTATCCGATAGTTTTTTTGGGTGGAGGCGGGAGACCTATACACTTCAATTACCCCCATAACAGATAGCACAAGCGCCAAATAACCCACCGGGAAGAGCAGCTTCCGCCAAGCGGTTTGTTTTCCTTTCATGAGGCTGTCCAAATGCTTCGAAAAATGGCTGTCATTATGAAATATGTTTCCTTGTGCAACAAGTCGCCCGGTGGATTTAGCGGGGCGCGGCTCAACGTTGGGCACCAAATGCCAGGTAGTGTGGCTGGCGTATCTAACGCACGGCCGAAAGCTGCTTTGGCGGCGATTAGTCAGTGCTTGCGAGGGCGGATTGCTCACCGAGCCACCTAGTGCGCATTGCCAGAGCGTCTCCGCCCACGACTAACGCATTCCATTGGTAACCTGCCGAAGATGCCCAGGCGGCAGTGCAAGAGCCTTCCTGAATCATTTGTTCAATTGTTACGAGCTCAGGCCTTTTGGAGCTTTTACGTGTGGGCGTTAGGCGCTCAGGCAACGCATTGCGACAAAACACATCATTTTCATCCCATCGGTCGCACGCGTAGTACTCGACCCCTGCGACCACCATGGAAGTAAACGAGGCTTCGCATTTTTCGCCGCAGATGTCGCAGTACGTAACCTGCACCTGGATCGTTTCCGTGCGCTTCATTTTTGAACCTGTTTAGCAGAACTCATTTTTGGGGCGACTAGGTGTAGGGCCGTGATCACTAAATCCACGAGCATGATGGTGGCCGACGCCAGCACACAAACCAGACCGATCTGGCTAACCAGGCGGACTGCTGTGTTCTGACCTATTTCGAGAAAGCCAATGCCTGCAACCATAAGCAGAATGTAGGTGAGGATGATCTTCATTTTTCATCGTTACCACTGTGTGTTGTTGATAGCGATAGTGATTGCTGTCGCGTTGGTGTGACCTAGTTGCTATTGCTGGTCTACAGGGCTGGCAGGTTCGTAGAAATCACATGGCCCAGCCATGTCCGGCCAAATTCCATTCTTGTGAAACGTCGAGTTTGAGCTTGGCGCGCAGAGGAGTACCGGGATTTTGACAACTGCCTTACAACGGCCAGCGATACCTTGCTTGATGCGCCCAGTAGACGTGCGTTGCCATTCTGCGAGTTTGCATTCAACACACTTGGCCATGGGTCTTCCGTAAATTTGAGGTTGTATCCGATAAGCACATGAGTCGGCTGGAGCGCGATCCGCTTGAGCAGTCTGTGCCTAACCGTTGAGACAGATAGTAGTTCTCCCACATTTAAAAGGAAATATATTTCTTGATTGAAAGGGAAATATATTTCATCATTGGCCTCAAGAAACACCTACTTGTAAATGGTTCTGAGGTTGAAATGAATAGTGAAAGTCCAGCTGCTGTCGAGTGTGTCAGGCTTCCCGGTTTCCCGGATACGCCATTGACCTTGGCTGGCAAGGTCTCGTTGCTTGTGGCGCTGCTTTCTCGTGATGAGCAGCTACCAGAGTGTGTGCTGACTGGCCCAGTCCCGGACGATTCTGAAGAGCCGGGGATGTTTTATTTCAACGGACACCCTGCGGGTAGAACAGAGGAGGATTTGGTTTCCTACATCTGGCGGATGGTTGAGATTTATCAGGCTTTCTGGGGGCAAGAAGGCGGGATTCCCGGTTCAGGGTTTCAGTCGGTAGCAATACCTGGCTTCGATGACACTGAACTCAATATCCTGGGTAAGACCCGTTTGTTGGTCACGATACTGGCTCGTTGCGGAATGCTCCCAATCAGCGAGGTATCCATTGCAGGCGGGGATGATTTTCAGCATGCCGGTATGTATCTAATCGACGGTCAGCCGCTTGGTAGAACGGAGGAGGAGGTGTCGTCGAGTGTATGGAGGTTCGTAGAGAGGAGGCACCTCTACAGCGCCAGCCAGTGGCTAGTCGGTTAATTCGCAGGCTTCGCATAGAGTGAGAAGTATATTTCTTTACAGTGTGAGAAATATACTTCACTGTGACTAGGGGCGATTAATCATGTGGGGGGCGAGATGGATAGGCTGTCGCTGAAAATGAAAACCGCTGCGGCAGTTGAGCAGTTCCGCTTTGACTGTTTGATTTGTGAGGACCGGGGGCTGATCAAAGCACCAGCAAAGCAATTCGGTGCTAAGCCTGGTGAACAGCCGTGCTGGAGCTGCTCTGTAGGTAAGTGCGCGATTTGGAATGAAAACTTGAAATGCTACGTAATCAAGTAGCCCCGTCGACCGATAACGCTCTGTGCAAAGTAAATATTGGTGATTGATCTGACAGAGCCCGGTTGCCCTGTTCGCAGGTGCGGCCCTAAGGAAGAGGCTGGTGTGGCGGAAGTCCATCGCAGCGACGGCATATGCGCCGGCAAGTGCCAGCAGATCACTCAACCCATGTTTACACGTACCAAAAGGGAATTAAATGAAACACCTGATCGGCTTCGCTGCCATTGCGATGTTGGCTTCTACGATGGCGTCAGCGAATGAACTGAATGATGTCGACTTCAGCCCTTGGGCCATCACCTTGTTGAAAAGTCGTAACATTGAACCCCAGAAGATCGTCGATATCAGCTTTCCGATTGGATTCAGCTACTGCGAGATTGGCAAGTCGGATCTCTACAGTCTGGCCGTGTTGACACCCGAGCAAGTTGGGGCGATAGCCCAAGGTGACCTTGCTCGCGTAGGCACCAGCAAGGCGAGTCCGAAGGTTCATTTGATCGAGAAGAACAGCCCTGAATGCCTGCTAACCGAGGCCCCCTTTGTGGGCACTTCATTCATCCTTTGACGGCCAATGTGTAGCCAAGTGGAGATGGGCATGGAAACGATCATTGATACGGACGATAAGTTGATTGAAGCCCTGAAGTCTGAAGGGGCGTTTGGTGTGAGCGCAGTCCAACGCAAGACCAGGTGGGGCTACAACCGGGCCGCGCGAAAGGTAGAAGAGCTGCTTGAGCAAAAGCGAATCCGACAGGTCGACGGCGTACCCTATCGATATGTCCTGAGCTCTGCCGAATCAATCGCAGCAGGCAATAACCATGGGTGAGCAGGCACTAGTTCTAAGCGGTACCGGAGCGAGCCTTCCGGTAAGTACGCGTCCGGACAATGATTTGCCTGTCATTGGTGTGGCGATGATTAAGGGCGGCGTCATGGTCGCTTTGCCAAAGCCCAATAGGCATGCAGACTGTATCCGCTATGGCCACGAGGTTCTGGGGCTTGAACTACCTATTGGGGCCGCTGCGATAGATCAAGGATTTTATCTGGCCGACGGCACGTACCTGAATCGAGCAGAGGCTTTCTTGCATGTGAAGCGCATTGGTCAAGCTTGTGCGGCCGATGCGCATAAATATCTGTTTAGCGAAGACCTCTGGTAAACAAGGACCGGACCATGGAAAACTCGATGCCATGCCGCCCAGGTACACCCCAAGCCCGTCCCTGTTCGGGCTAAGCCCGTAAGAGAGGGACTCTTTTCGCTCCCCAAGATCGAGCAGAAAAATGATGCCTTTCGTCTTCGACGCAAAAACATTTGTAAAGCCTGGCTTCGAGACAGAGCCTGGCGACTGGGCATGCGGGCACGGAATTGCAGAATTTTCCGCGCTATATCCAGAGCTTGTCCACTGGGGAGCTTTGGCAGTAGCGATGGCCTGGCAAGGGTACTCACAAGACGTATGCCTGGTGTCTTGGCAAGAACTTAAACTCAATGCGCGTGATGAGTCGTTTCTTGATTACTGCTGCTGGGTACAAACGAGGGGCGTTTGGGGTTGGGAAGCAGACCTCGAAAAGCTCGCTCAAGCTAATGATTGGAAATAGGTCGGGAAAGGGTATGACTACACGAATAGAGCTTTCTATTGAAGAGTTAAAAACAAAGCTGGAGCAAGCATGGCGCCTTGGTTTCCTCGCGAGCTGGGAAGGTGCTAACGGTGAATACATCGGAGCGAGCGGAGATGATTCGGAAAACAAGTGCTTGGTTGAGGTTGAACAGATTCTCAATGGCAGTGCACTTGAGCCGCCATCGCTAGCAACCTTTCATGGGGCTGTACCCGAGTGGAGACGCAGCTCATTGCCGAGCTGATTGAGCTACAGCGTCATTAACAAATGACCAATTGATCACGAGAAGCCTATGCGAATTCTCCGGTTGCCTCTGAAGGGGACATACTTCGATGAAATCAAAGCCCGGATCAAGCTTGAGGAATACCGCCGAGTAACGCCTTACTGGCGGAAAAGGCTGGAAGGTCGAGAGTACGATTTTATCGAGCTTGCGCGCGGGTATCCAAAACGCGGTGACAGAGAACGCCGACTCATATTGCCCTGGCAAGGGTACCGACAGATAACGCTCACCCATCCTTTCTTTGGGGCGCTCCCAGTCGAAGTATTTGCGATAAACGTCGCCCACTGATTCAAAAGGTGGATGTGGATTTTCTATGCATGGCGCTTGAACAATTCGGAGCCCAAAGTGATGAGTCCAGAGGATCAAAGTATTGCCTACAAAGAAGGCGTGCGCGCTCGCAAAGAAGGGGTAAAGCTGACCGAGTCAGCGATTAAAAACCTCAGGGTTGGGTCGAGTCGTTACGAGGACTTCCTTGCTGGGTACGACAGTGCCGAAGCCCAAGGGAAGTGCAGTCGACAGCAACCCAAATAAACCTTGGCCTTCGGCTATGCATGGGTCGCCTTCCACGGCAGACAAGAGCCAGATAGTGCCGGATAAAATCAAACTGCTTGATCAGTACTCCACCGCGTCATGGGTGCCGAGGGCGCGTAGCGCCTGCACAGGCCAGCTTGTTATTATCAACGCTGCGATATAAGTATATTAAATCGAATAAATTCATTGACTAGGAGTTATTTCCTTCCTAAAATTCCCGCACTTCCAAGCCGTGGTACAGACCAAGGCAAACGAAGCGGGCCTATAGCTCAGACGGTTAGAGCAGAGGCCTCATAAGCCTTTTGTCCGGAGTTCGATTCTCCGTGGGCCCACCAGATAAAGGAACTTCCGCAGGGACGCGGAATGCATTGGAATGACTGCTTTTGTGAGGTTTACATCGTCAGTTTTATTCGCCTACTGCTGTTTCGAGGAGCGCCAGCAGAAGTAGTCATCCCAATGCATAAAAGTTTCGCGTGAGTAGCTCAGTTGGATAGAGCGGCCGCCTCCTAAGCGGCAGGTCGCCGGTTCAAGTCCGGCCTCGCGCACCAGGATTGAGCTGTGTTGGTACAACTCAGGTATTTCGTATATGTGTGCCCGTAGCTCAGCTGGATAGAGCATCCGCCTTCTAAGCGGATGGTCGCAGGTTCAAGTCCTGCCGGGTGCGCCACGACGAAGTACTGCTTTAAGCGCAAGTCTCGAAAGAGACTGCATTCGTGTAGCGGCGGGTGGTTCCCCTAAAGAACCCCCCACTTCGGTCGCTTCCATCCGTCGCTACACGAATGCAGGCATTAAAAAAAACGAAGGATTTGGCTATGAAAAAGTTGCTGCTGGTCTTGCTCTGCGCCTGGGGGGTTGTGGGTTACGGCCGCCACGAGATTGAGTGAGCTGAAGTAATCACGTGATGGTGAGTGGGGGGGGCTACTCCAAGACCTCCATATCAACAACGAGTCTGGGCAACCAGGCTGCATTAGCTGAGTGATCTGCCTCTTTCCTGCTCCACCGCTTTCGCGGTATGGCGCTGAAAAGGGGGTCAAGGCCAGATCACTCAGCAATGCAGTAATCTCAAACGTAGGTGCTGGCGCGGACGCTTGCTCGGGGCCGGATGCCATAGGCAGGAACAGACCGCCAGATGCAACTTACTTCAGTCGTTCAAGTGCTTGTTCTAGCCGCAATGGCTTTAGTGCTGCTGAAATCCCTCCACATCGTGATCGACCTTTTCACCGCCAACACTCCGGGTGAAATTGGAGAGTCATCCGCCGAAAGAAATCGTGCCATTGATCTACTGAAGTGGGTCGCCATGGTCACCATGGTTCTCGACCACATCCGCTTCATTTGGCCAAACCTGATGGGGCTGTTTGTTCTCGGCAGACTGGCATTCCCGCTGTTCGCGGTCGCTATGGCTTTGAACATTTATCGCCAGCGAGGCGGACGCTATCTGTGCGCGGCCAACGTTAGATACCTCACCCTTCTATTGGTCGCTGCGGTGGTGTCCGAGGGGCCCTATAGGCTTGCCTTTGGGGCATCTGCGGTGACGTTCAACATTTTGCCAACCTTGGCTCTGGGGTTGCTTGTCGCTTGGGGGCTGAATTACCGCACCTGGGCGAGTGCAATAGTTGCAATCCTTGCAGTGGTTGTCGCGGTGTTTGCACATCCTTATTTGAACTATGGACTGCTCGGGGTTCTCCTGCCTGCTGCAATCTTTCTCGCTCTGCGGGGCCCAGTTTGGGTGCTGCTGATACCCGCAGCTCTGTGCTTTTTCATGACGGGTGGTAACGGCCGGATTGAGGGGGTTTTGGCGCTCGATGAATTCTCAATTCTTGTGATGTTTGTGGCCAGCGCTTCGCCGATTTTTGGCATATGGCTGTCTCGCCAGCACATCACTTTTTCAGTACCCAAGGTGACCCGTTGGGGATACGCGTTTTATCCGGGCCACCTGTTCTGTCTTGCACTAATCCGTGTCCTGGTGGGAGCGAATCGATGAACAGTAAAGCTGTTGATGTCAGTGCCATGGTTGCACGTGCCCAAGGTCATTTGGATATGGTCGAGGCAGGTTTGAAAGCGGCCATGGTTGCACTTGAAAAGGCTAACCAGCCCGCGTTTATCGCGGAACTTGAGGAGCTGCGCTCACGCCTCAAAGCCGGGCGAAGCGCCCTACAAATGCAGGCCTGCGCCAGCTCACGAAAGCCAGCTGATTACAGTGACGTATTGCCGATCAACGAGGATGCAATTCAGAGACTCAAGCCAAAGGTTTTGTACATGGCCTCTGCCATTGATGAGATGTCAGAAGATGAATACGGGCAGTGGGTGGACGATCTTGAGCGCGATGAATTTTTAGAATTTATGCGTGTTGCTGGTGATGAGGCTGGCTTTCAAAACTTTTTGAAAATGGCAAAAGAAGAACAGCAGACCGCTTGAAGGAATATCCCTGATGCGCCCCACAAAGCCTTCCCGCAGTACGCGTTATTCAGATCTGGCGTCTTTGAGGTTTGCGGTGCTGAATCGCCGCTTGAAGCGCTACAGGCTCTTCGAGCGTTTGGTTGCAGAAAAACTGCACGCAAGGAGCACCGAACTGACGGACGCGGACATCACTGAAACCAGCGAGAAACTCGCAGTTTTCTCTTCACTGCTGATGCTGCAAAACAGTCTTAAAGGCCGGATCAACGTGACCGTAAAGGTACTGAACCGAACTGTTCCATCCGAAGAAATATCGCCGGGGCGTTCGTTGAAGCGCCGAGCCGTCGCTTAACCATCAAACACTCTAACTCTGCTGCCGTGGAGCTTTATGAACATTTCCGAATTGCTTACTTTCGCCATAGCTAACCGCGCGTCCGACCTTCACATTTCGGCCGGGTTGCCACCGATGCTCCGAATTGATGGTGATATTACGAAGATCAATTTGCCCGATCTCTCTAAAGGGCAGGCGGCCGAGTTGGTGCGCGAGGTCATGGATGACACTCAGGCCGCTCTCTTCGAGCAACTGTTGGAGCTGGATCTTTCGTTTAGCCTGCCGGACGGCAATCGCTTTCGGGTGAATGCGTTCACACAGAGCAGGGGTGTAAGTGCCGTATTTCGAATCATTCCTCAAAAAATTCTGAGCCTGGAAGAACTTGGATTGGGGCCAGTCTTCGCGGACATTGCGCAGTTTGAGAAAGGTCTGGTATTGATCACCGGCCCGACCGGCTCGGGTAAGTCGACGACGCTCGCAGCCATGGTCGATTACCTGAACGCCAACAAGCCGTGCCACATAGTTACTGCGGAAGATCCGATTGAGTTTGTTCACACACCGAAGCGGTCACTGATCAATCAACGTGAGTTGAATCGTGACACGTTGAGTTTTCCCGCCGCGCTGCGCTCTGCGCTCCGTGAAGATCCGGACGTAATCATGGTCGGGGAAATGCGTGATCTGGAGACGATTCGGCTTGCTCTGACTGCGGCTGAAACTGGGCATCTCGTTTTTGGGACTCTCCACACGGCGTCCGCATCCAAAACTATTGACCGAATTATTGATGTCTTCCCGGCTGATGAGAAATCATCTGTCCGGACGATCCTCTCCGAATCCCTGCAAGCAGTGATCGCTCAAGTGCTCATCAAGAAAAAAGGCGGTGGCCGAGTGGCGGCGCACGAAATCATGATCTGCACGCCAGCCATCCGCAATCTGATTCGCGAAGGCAAGGTGACTCAGATGTACTCGATGATTCAGACGGGGGCGAACTCAGGAATGCAGACGATGGAAATGAGCCTCGCTGCGCTCGTCACCGCAGGGACGATCACAAGAGAGTCGGCGGCCGCGCTCTCAAGAAATTCTGAAAACCTACCTGGTGCGGCACGGTCATGACCAACATACCTCCAACATTTTCGCTCGGACATGTATTCAGCTGGTTTGGCCTAAAAAAACAAACATTGGGGCACGCTGGCCATGTCATTTCCTTTGGAACCTCAGGCTCGGGGGAAGAGACATTAGCTGCGCTCAACATTCACGAATACAAAGGTTCCGCTGTGGTGCTGGATACAACCGGCCGGGGCAGCTTGTATAGGGCCACCTATGCCGCTCAGTTGGCAAAGGGGCATCGTGTGGTTGTCGTCGATCCTTCTGGTGTCATTGATGGGCAAAGCAAGAATCTGAATTGGCTGGATTTTATAGATCCAACACATCGTGATGGATTCAAGGATGCGTCGACTTTGGCAGAGATGCTGATGTTCGCAGAGCCGAACGTTGAGACTGGGCAGCACCTTGAAAACGATGTTCGATGCATCATTGCGTTGCTTGTCTACTATGTTGCCGGGCTGCGTGCAGAGGCGCGATGCATGTCCACGTTACGCGGCATAGTTGCTGGTGGACGTCTGGAGGTTGAGCGGGCTCTTCGAGTGCTCGCGGCGGATACGACGCACCCTGCCGAGATTGTTAAAGCGGCTCAGAAAGTCCTAAGTGATTTGTCCCAGCCATGGGGGCAGTACCTGATCAGCTCGGCTGATCATCACACCAAGTTCCTTGAGCGGGTGACCGAGGATTCCAGTGCAGCGGCTGTTAACTACTCGTCCGCCAGCAGTGCATCCGTTTTTACAGGGGAAACTGCATATGAATCGAGTGCGCCTATCCGCGCGCACTTGTTCGACGAACAGAAAACCACGGTTTACATCATAAGCAGCGAGCGTGAGCGTGAGCCGTGTGCACGGATCTATCGAGCACTCGTTGGGATGATGATCATCGCGGCGCACCGCACCCATTCGAACAACGCCCCAGTTGGATTTTTTTTGTATGGCGCACTGTGCTTGGGAAGGATGAAACCTGTTTCGGATGCGATCTGCACAAAGCCCAAAACTCAAGCATCATTTTGGCTGAGCGGCTCAATCGATTTGCCAAGGTTGCAGTACTTCTATCCTGCTGAATGGAAGCTGTTGATGGGCTCTTCTGCGCACCTATTACTGAACATCGCAGAACGGGACACTTGTGATTATTTTCGGAGTTTCCTCCAGGCGGCCGGGCTGGAGGAGGCATCTGCGGAGGAGGGGTGGAATACGTACAGAGTGCACTGGTTGAGACCCGTAGCTCTTCTTCCCGGAGCAGAAGCGTTGGAGATCCACGCACTAGGCAAATGAGTCGATAGCCTTCCATCGTCGCAAAAGCGGGGTGTTTGTGTTCCTACGACGGACATGCCTGCTCCGGTAGAGCGGCGGTGCCAGGTTGCGCTAGAGATCGTAGGCCTTAATTATCTTGAAGAGTGCTACGAAGATAGCCATTGCCCCGAGCAGTCCCCACACGCTCCACTGCAAGATGACCAGCTTGCGCCTTAGGGCTGATGGAAGGTTGTCTAGGTCGTCAGTGTTCAGCTCTCCACGTTTAAGGAAGAAATTCGGGAACGTCACAATTCCTGATATACCGCCCACCAGCAATAATTTCCCCCATGGCCCGCCATCCCTAAGTGGCGCTCGATCCATCACCGCCGAGCAGTTCTTTAGGTGCTCCAGCATCTCCTCCATGCGCGTGTATGCCAGATGTAGGCATATCCCTATCCAGACAATGATGCCAAGAAGAACTGCTCCACATAGGTAGCCGACTACAAAAGCTGCTGTACTCATTTGACGGTCTCATATATGACTTCGCCTAGCGCTTCACCACCAACTCCCACAAGTGCACCGCCTGCATAAGAACCTACCCCAACGACGACAAGACCACAGAGTAATGTCGCGGCACCGCCTGTTGGAATTCCTAGACCGACACAGATGGCGCTTACCGCTGTACCCGTTAATGCTGCCCCAGCTGCTGCACCGCCAGCCACGCCGCCAATAAAGCTACCGCCCTCTGTGTACTTGATCTTTGCACAAGCTTCCGCGTTGCCAGCGGTACAAACGTCTTGCACTTTCAAGTAGGAAGTCCCGCCCCCGATGGCTGTTCCAATCCAACCACCGTATTTAACAAATTTGGCTGCTTTGGCAACACCTTCCGAGTGAGTGGCATAACCGGGGATTTGGCTCGGAGCGCCTGCCAAACTCCAGTGATGAACCAAGCTTTTGCTGGAGATTCCCAAAGCTGATTTCAAGCTCGGATGATCAGGGAAGCCAATACCTTTTTTAGTCAAGGAGGTGAGTTGGCTATCAAGCCGTGTAAACAGACGTGCGCGTTCAGTAAAGAACTCAGAGCTACGCAAGTGACCGTCACGCTGGAAGCTTTTCTGGTGCAGGGTCTCGATATCTTTCAGCGAGGCATTCACGTCTCCCAGGTTCTTCGCGAAGATAGATTCGCCAACACCGATTGACGTTGATCCTAGAGAGAGGATTGACTCAATCGAGTCCCGGTGGCGAACCATGAACCTGGCTTCCTCATCGCTCATGGGCTTGAGTGCCGCGTCCACCTTCTGGGCAGCTTCCGTCAGCAGTGCTTCTTCACGAGTGCATTGCTGGTTGTTCGGATCGCTCAAGACGATAAGTTGGCCGGGCTTGGCGTAGCCGGTCAAGTGCGGGTTGAGTCGCTTGAACTTCTCAAGCGTCGCTCCATCTGGCTTATCAAAGAGGACTGCTTCTAGCGTGGATCGCGGCAATACTTCCTGCACGATGTAAAAGCCGGGTTCAGCTGCTCCTTTTGCTGCGCTAGCGTCCGGGTATTCTGCCCAGCGTTTGGCATGCAGGTCGACCGGCTCACCACCGCGATACCGCTTGTCTCTTGGCGGGTTGGGCAGGGCTGGCTTTGGTACGTTTCCGTATTCGCTCATGAATCATCCTTGTTCGTCCTTGGGGAATCCCGACCTGAGGTTCGGGCAGAATGACGTTATCGAGAAGTTCAAGCACTGGCTGTAGGACGAATCCCAAATGCAGTGCAAAAACGCTTAATCACGTCATGTGCTGCGAGCGAAGGATAACGTGTTGAGGAGGTCGGCTGTATGGCGGCGTATGGCCATGCCGATGACGAATATTTTAAAACATTGTCACCTTCCAGCGAGAGAACAGTCAGCGCCAATTGCTGCCTATCGCGACAGGCAGAAAACCACGACCCCAAGCTGACGATGGTGACTGGCAGCAACCAGAACGAATAGCCCGCTTAGAGCGGGCAGGTATCGCAGCGATCTCCTACTTAGATTCTTCAGGGGCCACACGGTCGAAAAATGCTTGGAACGTGTCCTGATATCGGTATCTGCCCCATTCCGCCCTGAAGTATGGCCCTTCATCATCCTGAAGAATCATTGCCTGCCTGGTCACTCCCGCAAGCTCTGAAGGGCTACCGAAATGGTTACTGAGCAATTCCGCTGTTTGCTTCGTCCCTGGCAAGTCTCGTAAGAGCCGCAGCGCCTCTTGCTCATCACTGGCCCAGCCGACACACCCCTCAAGAGTGAGCGATGGAGGGCTGCTAAATACGGGTATGCAGCCTGTTTCGCTCTGTGGAGCGCTGTCAGTCAAATGATCGAGTTCACTCATGACGCGTGTCCGGGACAACCTTCAACGCGGACTACCAATTCGGCAACTCGGCATTTGAGATCAATGGGGAGGCGTTTGAGCGCTGTTGCTGACATATTTTCGATCAGCTGATAGGTCAGCTGATCAGCGTCTACCACACTCTGCTGTAGATCGATCGCAAGTGCCTGGGCGGCTTTCAAATCATCCCGCAGGCAATCGCAGCAGGCGTCGACAAAGTTGACTTGGTGTTTTTCACAATGACTCATACACCCCCCGCCAAGTCTGTTAGGTGGCATGCAACAAATTCGAACTCGCCCACAAGGACGGATAGCTCATCACCGGCATCATCCAAGACTAATAGTGACTCATGCTCATCGGGCCCCTCGTGCACGAAATAATCACTGCCAATGGTCATGTGGAGATGGCACTCAGTACCATCTCCACCGCTCCCGATATACCGGATGGTGTCACCGGGTTTCCATAGGCTCCACGGGACGGCCTTCACAGACCTTTTCATATCCTTGTTGCGCTGATCGTCGGCGGTCAACAAAGCAAAGGCGGCCTCGATAACAGCCTTAACAACAAGAACTCCGGCATCACCGGTAGTGTCACCCGAGAAGGCTTCCAAAGCTTCATGCACAGTGGGTACATCAGCGATACGCTGGCATTGCCCCCATTCGATGCCAACTAGCGGAGGGGGCGGGTTGTCCATCGCCCAATCCTCAAGTGCTTTCACCAACGTGTTCACTTCAGCGGCAAGTCGCGCATCACCGCCAATTGCCCAAACCAACTGGCTGGACGCTATTGCGAGTTGAGCGCCCACACCAGGATTCATCCAATTTGGGTGTGTCCCCTGATACTGCTCTTCCGGCTTGCTGGTCAGAGCTGCCTGAAATGCCAACCTTGCGTCCCCATGGCGCTTGATCGCCGAGCCGTTCGCCAGCGTTTCCAGAGCCTGGGTAATCAGACGCAGACCAATAGTGGCCGCAGAGCGCGGTACCTTGACCATTTCATTGTCATTCATAGGTGCAACCTCTCCTTGATGCCCGCGATCTGATTAGAGTTGAGCTTGTGCTGAGAATGTGCGTCACGCAGCAGCTCGTAGGCCGCATCCAAGTGCTCTTTGGTGCCAGCACCGGCAAAACGCTCGACAGTGTTTTCAAGCTCGCCGCGTGTGCGAAAGGTGAGCCCGTTGGTTGTCCACGGAAACGCGTTATGTGCGCTCAATGGCCACCTCCATTTCGCTTTCGCTTCGGAAGTCTGCGAATACACGTGCCAAGTCGTCGGCGCCGATTTGCACCAGGTCGGGCGTGTCGGTGAGAAACGGTAAAGCTTGGCCCATCAACCGCAAAGCTTGATCGAGTCGTGATTGCAGCGCCGCTTCGCGAGCCAGTGACCGGGCCAGAGCCGATTCATCGCTCGCAGTGCTGGCGATCACAACAGAGGTATGGTTCGGAACATGGCTGAGAAAGCCTTGGGCCTGAGCGAACCGCAAGGCTTCACGCACAGGCATACGGCTGACGCCATAATGGTCAGCGATTACTTGCTGACTAACTTTGGTACCGACAGGAAGTGCACCGCTTGAAATTGCCTGGGTAAGTTGATCCGCGATGAACGCGCCATCCACAGATCGGTCGGGGCGAGGCCCGAGTGCTTTCACCAAAAACTCACACATTTTAAGTGTCCCTCCCCTCAGATTTGAGTAGTGCAGTTTTACGATTGCAATTTCCCATGGTTTTATCCCGCTTGATTCAGCCGGAGCGCCAACACGTATAAGTCACCTGTGTTCCGCCAGGTTAGGATTTGGAAATCGCCAGCTGCCATTTCCTGCCAGTTTTCTGCGCTCGCGCTTTCAGCGCCCACAACGCCATCTTTGGTGATGTGGTCGACCTTCACGTGAGCGACAACTGGTTTGCCCGTATGGTTAGCGTTGATAGAGGTTTCAATGCGCACACCGATTTTTGCTTGCATCGGGGGTAGTCCAGCATTAGGCAAATAGCCAATGTCGAGCAGCTCGACTCGTCCAGGCTCAAAGGTGGTGCTAGTCACCTGAAAGCGATGCACCTTGCTGTAAACTGAACCGCTCCCCACGAAGCGAATTGCCTCATCCAGTGACATCGAAGGCGAGTCTGACAGTGAGGCGGCGCTGAGCTGCAATCTCGAATCAAGTTCTGCGGTAGGCTCGCTAAATCTCAGCAGTACACCGTTGAAGGTGACCAGGACTTCACTGGAGGCACCCTGAGGCACCAGTGAGAGCGTTTGGGTGTTCTCGGGGGTGCTCAGGTGCCCAAGCCAGCTGCAACCGCTCATAGTTGAAACGAGGGTGATCAGGGTCGCTATCCGAGCCAAAGAAATGATGTTCATCAAGTGTCCTTCTGAAATTGCGGCTGGGCCTGAGATACAGCAACTTATTTTTAATGCACTTATACCGTACTGGCGCATGTTGTTGCGAATACATAAACGGCGCTGATTTGGTGTACTTATCTGAAGAGCTTCTAGTGCACGGCTCTAACCAGTGAAGGCGTTGGTGATGTGGCCAAGGCTGTGTGCCGAGTCAGAACATTGTCCTTGTTCTTCAATGGCAGCGAACAGAGCGCTGATCTCGTTGCTGATGTTCAACCACCATGCCAGGCTTGAAATGATCACGTAAACGTACGGCCGGTTAATGGCATTCGCCGCGTCCTTCATCTGCTGCTGAGTGTTATCCGTGTAGCGAATCACAAACTTCATTATTCCGGAGGTTGTGTCATGGCCATCGACAAGCTCAACTCGGGTCAGCACCTCTTGTGACAACTCAGCGCCAGCACGATCAGTCAAGATCGATTTGAGAAGTGTGACGCGAGCCTGCCCATTGAGATAGTTCGATAGAGCTTGGAGATATTCAGCATTTACGCTTCTGCCATGATGCGTCGCGAGCTTCTTCATGGCCGCGTGCAAATCCTTTGGTACCCGGACAACAAACCTGTCGCGGTCTTTAGACGGGATGGTGGGCGTTTGCTGTTTCAAAACAGAACCTTCTGATTGCGGTTGGAATATTGTGGGTGGCAGTTGGCAAGGGGGTCAACGTACTTGGGAACGCTTGCTTGATGCTCGCTCCAATCGTGTGATCCGTTCGGCAGCGGCCAGCAGCAGAAAAGTGTGTTCATCAACGGCCGAACCTTGTTTGCAGAGCGATTGCGCCAGATCTACAAGCCCTTTCACCATATCGTGGGCAAGCCAGTGAATGCCCAGGCTGTCGGTAGTTACTCCATGTCCAGCGGAATTCAATGATTCGCGAATGGTTTCGATGCTGAAATACTGCCCATCCAGCCGCACTAAGCTTGGCTCATCTGCGTACATCATCAGCGGGCCGACGGAACCTTCACCATCTGCACCGACCGGTTGTTCAATCTGAAATTCTTCGTCAATGAGACTGACAATTGCCGCTGCGCTTGCGCTGCCTTGATCTGATTTCTTCGCTTCGCATGCGAGATCACGAATTTTAAGTAATAAATCTCGAAATGGTATGGCCATCTTCTGTCCTTATCCGCCCTGGTGATTGGCGACGTCCGTAAATTTTGAGTCGTTGTCCCGTGCGGCCAGCACCAGGCCGCACGTGTATCCCACTGAAGCTATGGCGCTCGATTTCAGGTATCCCGCAGCACTGCTGCATAAGCCCGAAGAAAGGCTTTGCGAACTTCACGATCCATCTTTGCGATCCACAAGGTTGCTGCGTAGAAACCACCATCGGGTGGCGCTACTACCTGCGCGCCGGGGAAGCTGGATGCGAAGGCCATGAAGTCTTTCTCAAATTCGTCAGCGATTTTTGCTCCGCGCAAAAGAGAAAGGTCATCCATTTCCGCCGCTTGATCGAAGAGGGCGGCATAGTGATCGCGCCACATTCGGCGGTCATCGGACGGCCCCCCCATTAAGGCGACGATGCTCGCGATGAGTTCTTCGTTTTCCTGTGACATTCCTAAACTCCGATCACTTGGCTACATCGGGAAAGCAGGGCTCGCCGTTGCTTTTCTTACAGAGAGTGATGGACTCCATGAGCTTCCCGGCGACGTAGAAGGGGTCGATCATGACTCCGGCAGGAGTACTGACCAAACGATACGCTTCGACCTTGGCGCCCTTCAGAATTGGGTACGAATCTTCTTCCAGAGGTATGGCCATCGCTACATCCTCCATGTAGTCGCCGTTTGTGGACGGGCATACCACTCGCGCAACATGAACGAGCCAGCCATTTTCGGACATGGTTTTGTTTAGCTCACCAATGAATTCGCATTTCGAGGCTGGGTCTATGAAGCGCATAGGGCCTTGATAGTTGCGGTCATAGTCTTGCGTGCTCATCAGTGAAATAGGACCAACTTGCGTCATAACGGGGCTCGTCTTCTCCGTTACAGTGGCATCCCCTTTGATAGCAGTAATCGCTGCCATTACTGCCAAAGTCAGACCTACACCGAGAAGCACGCCAGTAAACAATGCTCGTTTCAATACTCGTGACAAAGGGCTTAAGGCCATGTGAAGACACTCCTTCGAATCATGTAAAGGTAAATGGATCGTTTCTACTGGCACAGGCCCATTGAATCGGGCCTGTGGGTTTAACTGACATAGAAGCAAGTTCGGCTTAGCCCCGCAAAGCTGCCCTGAGCTCGTTGTGATCCATGTTGCGGATCGAGGCTTTGGCCAGGATGAACTGCTCGTAGGCAGCCTCATCAGCGGAGCTTGGTTTGACAAGGCGTGCATTGAGCGTGGCCCTTGCCTTGTTGCAGAAATCGAGCAACTGGTTGCCAGCATGGTTCGGGTTGTAGCCTTCGTTACGAGCAGCAAGGGCTTTGCTGGAGAGGTGGTTCATACCGATAGTCATCTGATAAGTCCTTTTGGCCATTGCGAGTAAGGAGGCATCTGGGTGATGTCCTGGTGGCGGCCATTATGAAATATACTTCACGCACTATCAAGAAGTATATTTCCCTCCATCAAAGAGCCCCGAGCTCCAGCATCCACACAAGAGGATCAATGTCCCAAGGTAGCCCTAAGCGTGCGTAGTGCTCGTTCCATGCGTAGGCGTACTGAGTCCAGTTGGCATACCCCTCCATCCCGATCTCGGCATCTGTGATGCTCTCAAGCCGTGCAACTGATACAGCCTTAAGCGTCACAGCTCCAAGACGCTGCGTCTTGCTGTAGGGGAGGGACTCCAGCACTTCGACCTTTTCTCCAACCTTGCCGAACGGACACGCTTGAATCATGTCCTCAAGAGAAAGCTGTCTCGTGTTGTCGGCAGACCAAAGGAAAAGATCAGCTCCAACTTGAGTCTCGCCGAAGAGATCTTCGCTTGGTGCGGGGAGCACTGCTGGCTGCGGAGTGATAGGTGTTCGATGCTGCTTTAGCGTCCCCGCCCGAAATGCATCCGCTTGAGTGCGCGAGAGTCGTATTTCTGTGCCCATATTGATCTCCAGTGGGCTTTCGCCCGGAAAGTCGTCGCGGATGGCTTAAGCCTGCTCTGCGAGCCATTCACCCAGGTAGTGATCCAGCGCCGCGTCGGATGGAATCGAATCCGGGTCATCCTGCGCTTTGAGGAAAGAGCAGAAGTTGGCAACGGCTTCTTCACGAGCAGCTTTGTTGTCGGCTTGAGGTGCTGGGTGTTCAGCATCCAAAGAGGCTGCTGGCGCGGTCTCGGGAGCAACGAATGGCTCAACTGCGGCATAGATAAGCTTTGAGAACGTTGTTGCTGTAGCGGGCCGAAATCCGGGTTGTACAGCCAGAATCTGAGCAATGTTTTTCTCAATCTGGCTGCGCCTTGAAGCACCTATGGGTGCAGGCCTATCGGGGTCTGGGGAGGCACTTTCATCTTCTCGCAATGCATTGAGGAGCAAGGGGAGGGAGGATGCGGCTGCCGCAATGAACCTTGCGTAAGCAATCCCCTCGGCATCATTTCTGTAGCGGCAAACTGCGCGACCACCATCAGCAATAACGATTACCGGAGGCTTGTCATGCTCGATGATTGGCACAAACAAAGAAGTGCTTGGAACGGAAGCGCAAAGCTCATTGAGCAGATCCATGTCGAGGAGGGCGCGCGGTGAAATGGGCGTGCTGCCAGTGTGTATTGCCTGATTTACCAGAGCATTCATGATGGTCCTCGCATTGCTTGGGCTGTGGCTTAATTTCACAATAGAATATTGGGAAATATTCTTCCCTGCAAGGCTCATTGTCAAAATGGCTCTAAATCTGGCATCAAAACAATCAAATTGAAAAAAGCGCTTGGAAATGGCCAGTAAGGGAAATATACTTCACCTCTATTTAGAGGTTGGTACAGCGTAGAAAGGTGCCCGTGGTGCAAGAGATGGATGAAGTCGTAGCAGCAATTGAGCAGGCGAGGCAGCACCCGGCAATGGGCGTTACCATTCAGAAGGTTTCGCCCGATAAGCCTTACGTGGGCTTCTGGTATGGGAGCAACGGCCAGCGAAGCTACGTAAGAAAAATTGTCTTCTCCACCGGTAGGATTCAGGGTGCAGCAACGGCGGAAGTGGCCGATGCAGTGGGATACAAATCGATAGACGCAGCGGCCGTAGATCTCGCGGCGCTGGGGTACACCGGCTCATACCTCCAATTCGCTCCCTATGTAGGTCAGCTACGGCTGTTTTGAAAAAAGCGGTACTGCCTGAACCATTGAGTACCTCCAACACCATTAACTATTGAGCACCGGTCGTTAGCTTAGAAATCACCTGGGAAGGCAAAAATATATGGGCAATGTGTCAACAGCCGTCTCTGCCAGAGACCCGCGTGAAGTACTGTTAAAGATCGCTAAAGAGATGAGTCAAAGCGCCATCGCCGTTTCCGAGCGTGCGTGCCTGGTAACAAGCGCCGACGGATCAAAGCGACTTGCGATGACAGGGATTACGAGCGTCAATTACGCTGGATCTGGGGTCGGACAAGGTGCAGTTTTGCATAAGGTCTCTTTTCGATTCATTGGTGATGACAACGATCCTTTGTGTCGGTACCACACAACTGAGGACATGGCCTGGGCCCTTGTTGATCCACGAGGAGGCAATGTCATATTTGGCCCGGAACAGGGAATTCTCGTGCGCCAGCGTTCATGTGGCATTGGCTCGTACATCCTCGGGCAGCTCATTCGTTTGGTTAGTCCGAGCGTCTCGACAGGTCACTTCAAGGTTTATGAATCCAAACTGCCAATGTCAGCTGCAAGCGTGTTGTCAGAGGTTGAGCAGCATGAAAACGAAGCGAGAAGTGAGGCAATGCTTCGCCGAGCTGGGTTCTTCGTCTCCCCGGTCGGTTCGGGTTTAGTGGTTGGTGCCCGCCGAGCCACTGAACTTCAAAGTCGCTGGGATCAAAACAAAGTGCGGTTCTTGAGCCCGTTTCAGCTTGCCGAAACCGCTTCGATCTGGCTGAGGGAAGCTAGTGCATCAACAGTAAATTGCGACTTCCTCAAGCGTGAGCTTGAGCTGGCGCGGGAAGAGTTGCAGAACCATCACGCCACAACTCAACAACAGCAACAGGATCTGGATGCGACAATCGTTTCGCTAAATGCCCAAAAGCGGGCTGACGATCAGACTATCGGCGAGTTGTTGAACAAAAACCATGACTTTGGTCAGCAACTGATTGACCTGGCGAATCAAGAGCCAGTAGCTCTGGTGCCCACCAAAGAAGTTGAGCCTCAGGCCGCGAGGGTGCAGACGCGAGTTTTTCGGTTCGAGCTGGGGCACGGTGTTATGGCTTTGCTGTGGGCTGTCCTGGTGGCGACCATAGCGATTGCCGTCACCAACCTGAAGCTCGTTTAGATCCATGAACTGAGATCAGGCACTTCCTGTCCATTCCACACCGAGGTATCTGATGAACGCTGACCTTGCTGAAGCTTTGATCGCCACAATGCCAAGTTCCGCACCGGGCTTGTTCAACCCTTGGCGGCAGAAGTGCGAATTCGACAGCGATTCAAACGGGCCAGAACGCAGGTTGATTCGTCTTGCTCAGCACCTGGATTGCGAGGCTCGCGTTATCCTCGTAGGCGAAGCGCCTGGGTATCAAGGGGCCAGATATAGCGGTGTCGGCTTTACAAGCGAGAAGCTTCTGATGGCCGGCACGATCCCGCGTATTGACGCGATTTCAGATCGCCTGTCGAAACGAGATCTGCCTTTCTCCGAGCCAAGTTCTACGCTGATCTGGAAAGCGTTGTACCGGCTGGGTGTCGCAGACCAAACCGTGCTTTGGAACGCGCTTCAACTCCATCCCTTTCGACCCGGTACGCCATGGAGCAACAGAACACCAACTCCGGCAGAACTGAAGCTGGGCAGCAGCGCTTTAAAAATGCTTCGGGCCTCTTTTCCTGACGCCCTCTTGATTGCCGTTGGGCGTAACGCCGAGCAAGCTTTAACTCTCACAGATATTGGCTATGACGCAGGTATCAGACATCCAGCGAACGGCGGGGCGACTGAATTCGCTCGCGGTTTAGAAAAAGCGCTGAGCAAGCTTTGATTCGTTTGATGCCGTGACAATTGCCGTGTCGGGAAACATACTTCTTGCATGTCCGGGAAGTATATTTCATAATCCGGACGGCATTTTCATAACCCCGCGTCCTTTGGTTTAGCAACGGTGGTTGTGAGTCATGAGCAGGTTTTTTCTTGCCTGGATTTTGTTTTTTTATCCAACGTTAACGGGTCAGAATGCCAAAAAATAAAGTCGGAGTTCCTATGAATGTGAAGGAGCTTGTCGCTACCACCCTCGACCGCAGCAGGGCCAGAATGCAAAAGACAAATGACAGCGCAGAGCTACTATCGGATGTAGAAGAGCTCGTAGCGATCACCCCTGAAGAGTTCAAAGAGGTTCTCAGCGGTTGTGGCTGGAGCGCTGAGCGTCTTGCAAAGCGTTGGGGCATGACTAAGCGCCGCGTCAATCAAATCATCGCTGACGCGGATCGGCCACGTTATTACGATGACGCTATCCGGGCACTCTCCATTCCGGTGGTTGAGCCCAAGCGAAAACGGGTCAAGAGAGCTGCCAACCCGGCAAGCGACGCATAAGCGTCTACCTTTGGTTGGAATGGCTGAGACAGTCAGGGTAGGCAGAGAATTGGTAATTTTGATAGCGGATCGAACGCATGGGAAATAGCAATTGGGTATTGGGTAAGACCTACGAGTTTACTCTGCCAAACGGGGACAAATTGAAGCTGCGGTTGAAGGGTTTCAATCAGCACCTGAATAAAGAATGGTTCAACCTGGACACGCAGGAAGTCATCAACGACGTGCCGCCCTACGAATCTGTGCGAATGGTTGGATAAACCCCCTCCAGGCTAAGGTTTGCTTAGCATGCGCAAAGAGTGTATGGAATAGTGTATCAATACCACCCGGAGACTAAGTAATTGAATACACAACAATTAGAACAGGTTGGTGGGCGTAATGATGAAGTTGCGCTTTGGCTTGTAATAACTACGGTTGCTCCAGCTCTATCAATAGTTAGTGTGATTCCCTACAGCTTTAAGCGATTAGCCACCGGACAGTTGGTGGATTGGGCTTGTTTTATCGCTCTGATACTGATGACCGGTTATTTTCTTTATAAAGCATTCGGTCTTTATCGAAAAACAGTAAGTTTGTTTAGAGCCTTAGATAAGGCGGAATGGTTGGCGGAAAAGCAGCAGGTATCGGCCATCGAAGAAAACCAAATTAAAATTATCTGTTCCGTTGGTTACATTGATTGCCCTCACTGTGCAGCTTCGCAAATGAATTTTATAAACGATCCGCGCGGCGGTACATATGAATGTGATAGTTGTGCAAAATCATATCATGTGCCTGAAAGCGCGAAGATCGATTTGAACTAACGCAGCAAGTACCAAGACTAGTAACTATTTTTTCAATCCTGAACCTCGCCCATGAGTTATGGGTGAGGGGCAGCTGCGCCCAGAAAAGGAAGATTCATATGCCACTTCGTCATTGTGTTGTTCACCTCATTGAAAAAAAGCCTGACGGTTCTCCGGCAGTATTGTTTGCGCGTGAGGCTGAGCTGCCCGAATCCGTTGCGACGGAAAACCTGCTCGCCGAACTGAACGAAAACTACAACTCCAAACCGGGAAAGGCGTGGGGCTTGTTCCATGCCGAGTCTGGTGCGTTTCCATTCAGTGGTTGGCTGAAGACGTATCTGAGCGGTGGTCATAGCTTCGTTGATTTCAGCCGTGAGGCGGTGGAGCATCTGCAAAAGCTCATGGAAGAGTCCAACCTCTCCGTGGGTGGCCATGTAATGTTTGCCCACTACCAGCAAGGTATGACCGACTACTTGGCAGTGGCGCTGCTCCACCACAACGACGGCGTGGCGGTGACCGATGAGCTGGACGTCACCCCTTCACGCCACCTAGATCTGAGCCAGTTGCACTTGGCTGCTCGGATCAACATTTCCGAGTGGCAGAACAACAAGCAGTCCAAGCAATACATCTCTTTTATCAAAGGCAAGAATGGGCGAAAAGTCTCGGAATATTTCCGTGATTTCATTGGCTGTCAGGAAGGGATTGATGGCCCAGGCGAAACCCGCACACTCCTCAAAGCCTTCAGTGACTTCGTCGAAAGCGAAGATTTGCCGGATCAGTCTGCTCGGGAAAAAACCAAGACGCTGATCGATTATGCAAGTGCTCAAGCTAAGCTCGGCGAGCCGATGGGGCTGGAAGAGTTGTCCGAGTTGATCGATGACGAACGCCCGAAAGCGTTCTACGATCATATCCGCAGCAAGGATTACGGGTTGTCGCCAGAGATCCCTACTGATCCGAAAATCATGAAGGCCTTCAAAAAGTTCACCGGCCGTTCGGCAGGGATCTCCATTTCGTTCGAAGCCCATTTGCTTGGCAAGGCGGTGGAGTTCGATTCGGAGAACGGGACTTTGCTGATCAAGAACCTCCCAGTCGATTTGGTCGACCAATTGCGTCGCGACGCCAGCAAGTAATCTGCAAGTGGCGACTCTGTCGCCACATTCCCAGAGGAGGAGAGAATGAATAGTGATGTTGCTCAGTCGACGGTTCCAATGCTCGCTGCCGCGCCAGCAAGGTCAATCAGTGAGTTGGTGTCGCTGATTGCCCCGGCCAGATGGGATGCATACTCGGCGAACCTGGTGCGATGGCTGAAGGTTCACGGGCGGGAGGGCGACGCGATCTACTGTTTGAGCCCTGGTGCGAAGCTGGCTGATATCTATGGCCCAGGCGCGCTTTTTCTCGGGCAGCCGTTCAGCGATGACCATGCAGATACGGATTTTTCTGGCGTGCTGGTGATGGGGGCGCTTACGTTTGGCCCCGATGCCAAGAGACTCTGTCACGCAGGCAAAACACCCCAGCTTCAACCTATCGAAGGGTTTTGGCAGAAGTACATCGAGAAAGGTCGCTGCGCAATTGATCCAGCGCATAAAGTGATGTTCAAAGAGAACAATCGCATCATTGAAAGTCGTGGAAAGCGTGTTTGCGCCTGGTGCTCAGCTGAAGTCAGCTAAGCATTCCCGAAAGTCATATGGCCAGAAACAAGGACATACCGCAGGTTTGGCAATCTTACGGCGGCGGTAGTGGCGGCTGAAACGCAGCTTTTCCTTGAATCGAACAATGTCCGAGTAGGGCAATGACCTGGTGCTTTGTCAGGCCCACGCCGAGGTTTTCGGTGCAGGTGAAAAAGCACTCGATTGTCCGCATCAGGCCTTGAAAATAAACTGCGGGCGCGCCTTGCGCACCGTCCCCCCCGCTGCTACTACTTCCTGCGGGCCAATGATGGCCAAACGCTAGGCTGTGTGAATAGCCAGGGAGATCCAACCATGTGGCACATTAGATCAATTACTGGTCCGGGCAGCACCGGTGCTCACATCATTGGGGGGATGGAGGGCAGCATGGCCACTCGGCAGATTGGGGACAGGCTTGGTCCTCAGGGTGCCCGCTACATGGTGGTATCAGGAGACCGCGTCCTAAGCCTTGAGGACATCGGCCCGATTGGCGCGCCGGGTGGCGGACTAGATTGGGGGATCAAGGTGAACGGAACCCAAGCTGTCTATTACGGCGGTGAAGGATATATCGACCTGAACATGGACAGTACTGGTAACGTCACCATATCGGGCGCCGGTCCGACGCTTGCCACTAACGCGCCCAGCGCAAACACATCCGAGGTCACGGCCCTGGCTGCCGATTTGTCCTGCGGCTTCATCGGCAAACACACTCCACAGTCCTCATCTTTCACTTTTAGCACTGGGATCAATTCGGTCGACGTCATGATCCTTGTTATACCAACGGATCGGTGCTGCCTGATGGGCTGCGTCGGATTTGACGTAAACCGCTCGGATGGGCAGGTGTTCAACGCCGGAACCGCAATAAGCGATACCGTGTCGACGGCCGCAGTCGGGGGCCATCTCGCTTTTCTACACTGTATGCGTGGCGGAACCTTGGACTGGACTGTGACGGTTTCGAATCCGCTTAACATTCCTTGCAATGTTGTTGTAGTCGTAAGCTCCGACACTCCGTCGGCAGACGCTCTGTTCCATGAAAGCTTGTCCAACGACCTCAAAGCCAAGATCGACAGCTATCACCTACTGCCGACGCTGGAAGGTTTCCATACGCAGGGCTTCATGGATAAGTGGCGCTGCGGTATATGCCAGATCAAGTGGTACGTTTTTGTTGGTGCAATCGCCTATGGGCTCCCAATAGTTTTCGCGGAGATAACCTACCGGAAGATAGCGGGTTGGGTTGTGACAACCGAGACTGTCAACAAGATCGTGGCGATCCTCAAGTCGATAGCAGAATTGGATGAGGGGACGGCAGCAGGGATTGCCGATACTATTTTGGCCGCGACAGATCCGATGACTTGGCCACGTCTGATTTGCAAGTACGATGGGACATGTCATTGAATCAGTGACGGTAATCTCCACAATACATTAGGGCTTTGAACCGCTCCTACGGCATTTACCGTAGGAGTGTGGATGGCGTCCAGCAGCCAAATAGTTTGCGCACCAACCACTACGCGCCCAACGAAGTTGTGTTTGGGCGTGCAACTGGTCTCGGGCTGTATTCATGGCGCGGTATGCTTCAATAGTGATCACATCGGCATCGAGCAGCGCTAAAGCATAGGCGTGTAACCACAAGCGAAATATTTGTAACAGATGCAAAAAGGCCCGGCATAAGCCAGGCCCTTGGATTTTCTGGGTTGCTTAGTTCACCCAGCTATCAACCATTTCTGCACCGTACTTCTGTTTCCATTCCTTCAGGACTTTGTTGTTGCCGCCCTTGGTGGCGACTTTCTCACCGGTCTCCGGATTGGTATAGACCTTCTCAACTCGCGCTCGGCGAGTCTTTGGTTCGGCGCTGGTTGCTTTGGTGCGGGTACGAGCGGACTCGGGATCGAGGATGGCGATGATGTCACGCAAACTCTTGCTGTACTGCCCCATCAGCGCGCGAAGCTTTTCCTCGAATTCCATTTCGGTTTTCAAGCCATCGTTTTCAGAAAGAATTTTCAGTCGAGCTTCCAGCTCCTTGATGGCGCCTTCGGTTGCGCGATACTCGTTGATAAGAGACATGTTTCACTCCAGCGGTAATTGGTTGGGCGCTCTGTCGAACGACAGCTTGCTACTACGAGAACAAAAAAAGTCCGGAAACTCAATGTATTTCGACAAAATTTAACAACCGAAAGTTCGCAAAAGCGTAGCGGGATTGTGAGTTTCGGTTGGTTTCAACGTCATAGTTATTTCAAAACCTTCAAGCCTCTAGCCATTTGCTCAATCCGGTAGGAGTGTTGAAGAATCCGGTTCAACCGCCATAAGGAGGTCTTATTGGAGGCGCTGTCTACTTCCGCCAGATTTTTCACTACTTCACCTAATTGCCACTCTATAGCGGAAATCTCCTCGGCGATTGTGGACCGCTCAGGATCTGGTGCTCGTAGATGTACGACGGTGTTAAGTGCCGGTTTTTGGTTCTGCATCGTCGATGGCCTCGGCGGTTTCGCGAGCCGCGTCTGTTAGCGTGATCACAAGTGCATAACGTTCCCCGCCATTCGTCCAGGTTTGAACGGATACATCTCCAACCTCCATGACTGGATTAGCTGTGACAACTGCAATTTGTTCACGCCCATTTATTTCCTTGGCCGGAAGGCGCTGCGTGTAAGTGATAAACGATTTTATACGGAGCGGGAATGTTCCAAGAAGACTTCTTTCCATGATGGGAGTAACTTCCAAATCATAGCCAATGGTCTCCTTACTGACTCGTATCGACTGTTTATCGAAGAAGGTGGTTTCGTTTGTAGTGGAAATAAAGGATTTGGCGACAGTATCTGCGTACTTACTGATATCAATTTTTTCTTCTGAATCCTTACGACCTGGGAGAACGCCGGAAGGCGCCAAGGGGGCATCGGGTTTGAGTCGCAAGAGGGTGACTCGGTATTTGACAGTGGATCGCTCCTGAGGAATTGCCTTTAAAATAGCGGCGGTGCGCTGTGCATCATAATCGCTCGGGGTGCTATTCATTTGTAACTCTTGGCCGCCGTGCCCTACCAACGGAACGCAAAGTGAAAGCATCATCAAAAGTTTAGCAATAGTTTGTTTCATTCGATTCCTACCTATTTTGGTTGTTTGCCAAGCTTGATCGGCTCGGCAATTACGTCGATAACTTCACGGCTTCGATCCCAAGTGAGCAGGCTCGGAATCTCAACCCCCGCGCCCTTTTCAGAGGTTCGGTTTGTATTCGAAAGCGCTTGAGGCCTCGGTATCGGAAAATGGCGTAACAGGTGATTTCTTGTTGAGAAGGCTGTTGACCATTGAGCCTGGGAACATTTGGATAGAGTTGTTAAACAGCTCGACATTCCTGTTGAAGATGGTGATGGCCGCGCCGACATTTTCTTGCTGCTCGGCGATCTCGCGCATCATGTTGTTCACCGGCTCGGATGCTTTGAGGTCAGGGTATGCCTCGAACGCAACCCGGATGCCACCCAGAAGCTCTTTGGACGCATTTTCGACGGAAGCCAATGCATCACCGTTCGCGGCAGCGGGAAGGCTCTTGATCGCACTCCGAAGGCCTGTGATTTTCTCAAGGAGAGCCGATTCGTAGCCTTTGAACTTGTCAACCACTTGCTGGAGTTGATCGAGCACCTTCGTTTTCTGGCGCTCATAAACAAGCACATCAGCCCATGCGCGTTGAACGCGGTTGTGACCGCCAATGATGCCGTTATAGATACCGAGCACCGTCAAAATGACGAGGGCGACGACTACGAGCGTGACGATGAGTGGAATATCCATGGGTTATTTCTCTAGGCTGATTGGTGGAGTAGAGGTGCTGAAGTTGTCATCGTGAAGCTCCGTCAGGGCATGGCCCCAGCGGAGAGCGGACATCAAGCGCGGGAGCTCCACACCTTTGGCGATTTCCGCATGGAACTGTTGGGGGGCGAGCAAGGAGTACTGTGTACCGAATGACAGAAGGTCATCGTTTGCAAAACTGATGCAAAGTTTTCCGGTCTCGGCGAACTCCAGGTTGAATCTATTGAGGATGTTGAACAGCCCCAACAGATGAAGCACCGTCGACGGTCTGATGAATTTTGCACACGCCATCTCGCTAAGGCCGGTCAACGTGAACGCCCGATTAAAGTCAGGTGATGCGGTATCCATACCGTATGCAAAATCGTTGTGTGAGTGGCCATCTGATCGCACAGATATTCCAGTCACCCATGGAAAATCGAGCACCAGACTGTAGCGGTCGAAATGGTCATAAACGATTTGAGTCACGGTTTTGGTGCCACCCTTCCCATCGGACACAACGGTTACGACTGTTCGCTGATCAACGTAATGAAGATGGTGATATTCATAGGGAATTTCCCGAAGCGAACCTTGAAAAGTGCCCTGTATCGACTCAACCAGTTCGCGACTGAAATTCCCCCGTTTGTAGTCGCCAAACTGTGCGTTCAGGCGGGTGAGTGTCTGTCCCGGAGTGTCGTCTAAGTACGTCAGGCCGTTGTGGTAGAAAGAAGAGAGGCGCGCGATGTTGCGGCTAAGGGAAGGCAGCCGATCTGAGGTCGAGTTGATCCATAGCAGACTTGCGCCAGCGAGCACCAGGCCAATCAGGGCGATGCCCAGAGAGATCAAAAGCGGATCGATTTGCAGCCGGTAAGTAAGTGCGTCAAGCAACGCAATGCTACCCAGCCAGTAGAGAGCGCCGCCGCTGGCGATCAACAATGCACCAACGCCGAAAAACCACCAGGCGATCTTGAAGTCGAATTTAAGTGGGCCATCGAACTCGGCGAACTTTTGTACTTGCTTCAGAAGGTCTGCTTGAGATCCAGCTTGATCAACATTGGATTCGCCCGTGGTAAGCAGTTCGTCCAGTCGTTCATTGTGAGAAGGTTTGGCCATATCAATGACGATCCAACGCAGGTTGCGTGTCAGTCAGTTTGAGCAAGGCTCGAACTTCTAGGTGCGTGTTCACCCACCATGCAGCTGCGTGGATGATCAGGCTGTTCATTGAAATCGAGATTTCACGTGCCTTGTCGGCAATTTGCCCGTGCACCCCTGAAGCTAATCTCGTCACATATTTCCGTGTGCGATCATCGTCTGTCGACACGCGCGGCACAGTTGCGATGGCCACCGCTGCGGAAGCTTCCGAATGCATGGCGATCAATACGGTGTGCATGCGTCGAACAGGAGCTTGGTCGTCCAACCAATGCTCAAGCGCTTGCTTTATTTCCGCGTTGAAGCTGCGATCTTGAGTTATCGCCAGATCTCTCAAGGCTTGGTGGACAGACTCTGGGAAGCGGACAACAAACTTATCTGCTTCGCGGGAACCATAGTTATTAGTATGCATTTTTTGGGGTGTCCTTCTTGCATTCGAAGCTTTCTGCCGCCCACTCGCCAGCCACTGCCCGCGTAACAAATCGGCAGGTAAAATTAGAACCTTGGGCAATGGCGACTACCGACGCACCAGTACCTGGAAGCTTCAGCACACGAACAGAATCTACTGGTGCGTCGAAGAACTGCCTCATTAGATCGGCCGCTAGTGATTCAGGCGTGTTGGAGGTCACCTGGGCGTTCGCCTCGTTCGCAAATGACAAAAACACAGCGCCGCAAATTAGGGCATGGCGTAGGGCGGAAATCGGGGTCATCAGGATGCATTCCGTGAAGTATCGTTCTGATTGATTTGAAATGTCTGAGTCGAGCGCAAGCAAGACTCGTGGCCCACGAGTTGCTTTTCATCGGTGTCGATCCAACCAATCGTTGGCGCGTTCCCAAGGGAAAACGAAAAATACGACTGTTTGGTTCGGCAAAAAGGAAGTTCTACCGACTGGTCGCAGATGTCGCATTTGGATACTGAAGGCAGCACCGACGGTCGCAGATAGAAGCGGTAGCTGAGAGGGACATGAAAGACCCCCTCGACCACGAAGTTAATGTTTGAAGAAGTCACCAGGCTCGACATGTCTGCTCCTTCAGCCTTTCCGGATAGTTACGAAGGTTTGGAAGTCATCACCTGTTGCGGCCCAAGCATTCTTTTGAGAAATGGAGCCCAAGCGCTCGGCGGGCTCAAGGGTTACCGAGAATTTGGTGGAGATAGCTTGTAAGTACTTCTCTGCGTTCGTCTTCCCCACGCGGCCTTTACCGGGTGCGAAATACAAAACCACGCCATCCCCGCAAACACCGATATCTGCGTCCGGGCCAAGAATCTTGCGAGCGCTGGCTCGTACGCTGGCGGCATGAAACTTTTCCAGACAGACATTTTGTTGAGTCGCAACTGAAGCGGCAGCAATGCTGGTCGTTGCGCTGGATGCACTGTTCGCTATCAGTTGCTGGTTGTTCATTAGATGGAGCCCCTTAATTGGTGAGCCGTCAGTGTACGCAGAATCTGCGTATCGCTCAAGAAGAAACATCGCTATGATACAACAATACCGAATAATGGCCAGTTGCCAAAATTTCCGCTTGGTTATGTCGGTTCGATTGTTGGAGGGGCATGCGGCTTCGAGTTGTCGCTCTGGTTTGCCAGCAGCGATGTTTTCCACTTCTCCATAATCGGCTCCACTATTGGTGGCCCGCTCGGGGTGGCGATTTTTTCAGTTGGCTCGGCAGCCTTCATAGAGAGGTAGGAATTGACGATGGCCCTCGACAAGCAAGAAGCAGATTGGTTGTACGGGCGAATGTTGGAGGATTGCGATATTGCTCTCGCCATCGAATCTGGTCAGTTCACTAGCCTTAACGATGTTTTGAAAGCGGTTAACGCAAGCGCCTCGGCACTTCAGGCCAAGCTAGAGGCGAGTGGAATGAAGTTCGCTCGTTCCGTCAGCGAGGAAGAATTGCAGCACGTCCAAGCCAGCTATGAGGCCGGGCTACCGAGTACCGTGAAGCATTAAATCTGGATAGGAAAATCAAAATGACCAACGTTGTAGCCCGGCCTGACGGCCAGCCAGTATCTGTCACCTTCAACGCGGGCTTGCCAGGGCCGTTTGACGGTACCTGCATTTTCCTGCTCGATGACGGTTCGATCCATGCAGGGGAAGTGGTGCGCAACTCGCAAACATTCCCCGCAGGTGCTCTCAGCACCACCAATCCGGCAGGCGGCATCCATGAAAAATTCGAAATCCCGCTGCGTCGTGTAATCGGCTGGGCAGACGCCGGTCCTAAAGACAGATCCCGAGCGGAAATCTAAATGGTTCTTCTGCGCGTAATCAAGCGTGAAAAAATGTTAGCCCTAAGCACCCGCGCGGTGCTCTGCCTCGCCTTCATCATGGTTCTCTGGGCAATGGTTCTTGTCTTAGGTACCTGCGCAGCCCTCTACGAGGCAGGCTATTGGTGGCTGGCTCTAGCAATATCATCACCCTTGGGGGCGGGGCTTGCGCGTGGCATAACCGATGAACTTCGATACTGTCGACCGGACTGGTTCAAGCCAGATCTTGCCGATCACCAAGATTGAATCCCATGCCATCCGTATTGATTGACGGCATTGAAAGTGTGCCGCGAGCCAAGGTTGCCCGGGTTTAGAAATGCAAGTCTTTGGCCGGTGGCGGCACAGCACCTGGTCGATTGAATTGCCGGGAGTTAATCCCGGCATTTCGCTAAGACAGGGTCGTCTGGGTCGACACCATTGGCAACGGCCATTGCTCGATAGTTTGGATACAACTTGTGCCCACCATCCTTTACGTCGTCCTTGTAGCTCCCTCTGATAAAGCCAAGGCGGACGGAGAGATTATGTTGCGCACCTCTGAGGAGGAAACCTGCGCAGACTGCCGGTTTCGTTGTTCCAGACGTGTGACACGAAAATTGGTGTTCTGACATGTCGTACGCAGTCTCTGCGGAATGTCTAAACGCCTCTGCTGGGAACTCACCAACTTTTGCGTCTTCTCGCCATGGGCAAGTTTTGCAGGGCTTTTTGCGGTACAGCCCTTTACCTCCAGTGATCGTAACGACTTGATGATCATCGCCTGCTGGTCGGGCGTAAAGCTGCTTGATCTCGCTCACTGAGTGCTCCTTGCCTTCATCTCTTGTGCTGCTGTTAGGCGCACTCAGAAACCAGTGCGGTTATGCTGCTGCACGCTTCGCTGGCTATGTACCCTGCCAGTGCATAGATCCAGTGGTCGTCAACTTTATCGCTCTTGCACAGTCTGTAGATGGTGTTGTTGCTAACCCCCATTTTTTGAGAAAAATGGATTTGGGTTATACCTGCATCATCCAAGCAGGCTTTGAATTCTGATCCAGTCATTTGTTCCCTCTCTGATAATGACTCTGCATACTTGTCGCTGGCAGAATCGCGTGATTTAAGCCAGAATCCGTGAGCCGTTACCAAAGGCAGCAGCGTTCGCATGGGGCAAAATGTCTTAAATGCGAAAGGTCTGGTAATATCCAATATGGTTGGATAATGCGCTAAATTATCATCAAAATGGATATTTTGCAATCTTTAGTGAATGTGGGGTATCCCCCCAAGATGCTGTACGCCCCCTCACGAAGCCAGCAGTGAGCATTTGCAAAAAATTGCTTTCATGGCCGTGAAATATACTTCATCATTGCTGTCGAAATTCTTTCCTGCCTACCTGTAGGGGAGTTGCGATGTGCGCTTCAATGGCATTCGTTTTAGCAGCTATTGGCACTATGAAGGGGAGATTCCCCATCTCATTTGGATAGGACAACAAACATGAAAAAAACGGAATATGATCTGGGTAAGCGCCTGCGGTTTGTGGCGATTACAAACCTTTTTATAGGCATTCTTGTGGGGCTTTTGGCTGCTAAGTTGCCGTCCACCATGCTTGAAGAGTTTTGGCCATTTGTTGTAGGTGTCGGAGTATTGCTCGCAGCGTTTGGGCTCATCTGGTACGGCATTCGTCGGGTCTTCACCACCAGGGAGTTCAACATGATGGCATGGGACGTTTATCTCAATGGGAAACGGCGCGTAACACTACCGGCTTTCAATAGAGAAGAGGCTGTGTCTGAGGCAATGAAAAGACTGAATCTAGACAACCAAGAAGGGTTGAAAGTAGGCATCCACATGACTCAGTACTCAGAAATATAGCCGCCCATACGCCTGAGCAAGCGTGCTGGAAGAGATCCGCGAGGAAGCGCGGGACAGCGTTCTGTTCAGGAATGACAAAGCAGTAGGGCACTTGGGATCGATGCTATTGCCAGTGATTCTGCCGTCACCATTGAATTGAACGAAAAAAAGCCCGCAGACGTTGCGGGCTTTTTTCGTTTTGGCTGATGGTCAGTTCGTAGATCGGTACGGAAGTCTCTGTGCCGCCATCAAGGCTCTGTCGTAGCCGCTGCTCCACGGCGTTTGCCCATTTGGCTCGGGAACCACCATTTGGCACCATGCAAACCGATTGAGGGCTATACCTGGGGCGGGATTGCTGGTGCTGGCCTGTCGTCATCCTGGTTAACCGACGACACGCTGAACGAATAACCTCCTGCCGAGTTATTAGTGAACGCCTGACCCTTTGTGGCGTTTGTAGCGAGGTGTTCATAGGCTTTACGAAGCGCCTCCTGAACATCTTCAGGGGTTTTTCCGTACAGCTGTATTTGAACAATGGCGTGGAATGGAAATTGGTTTGCCATGGTTATGACTCAATCTGTAAGAGGATTTTGGAGTGGCTCATAGATTTCCAACGACTGTTCAGGTTTAGGCCAAACGGGGTCAAAAGCTTTATAACCCACAGCAAGCGGGAATGGTGCCTTCTGCAATAGTCATCACATTCCTTCCGAGACATTGTTGACGATCTGCCTCAGCTTAAAATGAATCCATCACACCAGCGAGAATGGGCTGATGGGTCTGGGCTGATTTGGACCGCATGGGCTTCCGCCACCATTGTCACCTCCGCTTGGCGGCTCTCCATAGCCCATATAGAGGGCATCATTCATTTCGCGATTGCGTTGCATCTGGAGAGCTTCATGGCCGGTGCAGGAGTGGTGCCTCCAGTAATGCCTGGCCTCGCAGCGGTTTACCAGGATCAGCGGAAATTTCAATCGCTCGGCCGACTTCATGAGCCCACACAGAAAGGTATCCCAGTCGCAACACCGCCTATCCACCCATTTTTTCTTTCTGGCCACAGCTGCTACCTACTGGTGTCGTACACGTTGCTGAATGGCCGCCACAGTGAGGGGGTCATAAAAAAGCGTCACTCGGGAATCGCGCTTCGAATATCAGCTATGTAGCTAGACACACGTCCAGGTTGCTTGCGATCCATGATCTTCCGTACGCCGTCCAGCGCCGCCAGTTCCTGCTGCGCGCGTGGCTCGTTTCGCTCGGCTGCAATGGAAAACCATGCGTAGGCTTCAAGGTCTTTATCAATCGAAGGAAAGCGGCCGAGCAGAACGTTGTTGGCGTATCGATACATGGCGTCAGTGTCACCTTTCAGGGCTGCAACTTTGACGCGTTCAGCATTCGCTTCTGGATCTGTAGCAGGGGTTGGCGCTGGCGCTGGTTGATTGCGCGCAGGGGTGCCTTGAAGGGCTTTTGCGTAGCCTTGGGATGCTGCGAAGTTCAGCGCATCCTGAGCGGCCTGTGGAGAGCCTTCACGAGCAAGAATCTGATGGAAGTAATACGCCGCTTCAGCATCACCAGCTTCATAGGCCTGTTCGAGGTACATGCGGCCTTTGGCTTGATCATTGAGGTGGGGTTGATAAATGTTCGAGAACAGCAACCCGGCTTCACGCTTGGCGCGGACGCTGTTTGCGGTAGCGTTCTCCATCAGTTGAGTACCGTATTCGACATTCTTAGGTACTGCCTCGCCTTTCAAATACAGCCAGGCAAGAACACGCGTGGCTTGGCCATATCCCAAAGCATCGGCCTCTTGGAGATGAACAACAGCCAGCTGCGGATTTTTCGGGGCGAACTTACCTTGCAGATAGAACCGGGCGAGCTCGTAGTGGGCATGGACACTGCCTTGCTCCGCTGCCTGCTCGAAGAGAGAAATCATTTCTGGGTAAGCGCCGGATCGCTGCGCCTCGTAGGCCATTCGTAGAGGCTCGTTCGATGGCACCAACTGTGAATCAGGACTCGGTTGATCTTGAACCATCGGCTGAACTGACGTCGTGCCTGGTTGCCAGTCGCCTGCCTCGTTGTTGTCGCTGCCAGGCTCAGGATTTGCACGCTGATACGATTCGGTACCCGTCTCATCCAAGGGCTGAGAACTGGATAGTGGGGCGGCTCCGTTCTGCGTGAGACTGCAAGCCGAAAGAGCGGATGCGGCCGCAAGGATTAGGAGAAGCGAATTGCGCATGCGATGGTTTCCATAGAGCGTCGATTGAGAGGATGGCTTAAGTCCTTGGTGGAACACTTTCAACAATTACGGCCTGTAAATCGGCTTGAGTCGTTACTGCCCCGGAGTAGGATTGAGCGCGCACAACCACGCTGGTTACGCGTTGATCGTCGAGGCACAAAAGGATGATGTCGTAAGGTATGTTTTCCTTCTGACATACCTCAGCTGCGGCCCAAACGCTCTGTGCGGTTGCGTTGTGTACTGAGTAGCCTTGGCTCTTGATGTCATTGAGCATTTCGAGTTGGGCGGCTGCATCAACAGTTACTGTTGGGTGTCCAGTGACAGAAATGTTGGGTCTCATCGTGCGATCTCCTGGTGTTGCCGGGTGCTGCTATGACCCGACGTTTTTACTGGTGCCGGAAAGAGCTGACTGGGCCCCGTTGGCGGGCGACTTCGTCCGATCCGGATTGTGACCGTGTCGTGCTTGAAACTCATAGCCTGCCAAGCCTTCAAAGATGTCTACAGGCGCGGAGGCAGTTGTGTTGAGCTTGAAGACGGTGCTGCCACCCAAGATCGAGCTGACCGTGAAAGTCAGTGGTTCAGACTCCGGAACATCGATCACCACATCATGGCGAGACATGCTCGTACTGAATGGACGGCAGAGAGAGCTCCACAGCTGATCGGCTGGGAGTTTCATGCTGTGGCGGATAGGGAAATATGCGAGTAATTCACCCTCGTTTGTAAGGTGGATTTCGCAGCCGGTTTTTTGCGCAATCGAGGTTGCACTGCTGTGCTTGAACACAGCCAGGTTAGATGGCCATGGTAGAAGAAGAACTTCTTCAAAAGACTCATCTTCAGTCGTGTCCTGTTGGCCTGCTGCGGGAGAGAGGTGCCATTTCGCAGTTGCAATGAATAGCGCCTGAGCCAAGCCTTTAGCAGACTCGGTAGCCGGTGTCAGACGGTTTGCCAGTGTGCAAAGAAAACACCACGCGATCAGGATTTGAAGCGACTGCTTGCTGCCATCAAATCGTTGAGCAAGGTTCCGATATTGCGCCGCTGGCGACTGTTCGCTATGGGCGAGTTCAAGCTCGCCGCCAGCATTGAACTGGAGCTGAAAGGTGTCGTTGGCGAAAAAATGGTCGAGTAGTGCCGAGATCTGGGGGGCCGTAGACAGGGCCAGCGCGCGCAGATCCTCAACTCCAGGTTTTTCTACCAGTACCTGGTCGAGATAGAGACCGTTGGAGGTCAGTGTGTACAGCCGAGGATTGGAGATAGTGCTCAAGAAAAATCCTTATAAGCCTGAGATAGTCTTAATTTGAAGTTAATAGGGCGTGCAGCAGTGTCGCGGCCGTGATCACAAACAGGCCGCTGCAAGTGCCATACAGCCAGTACAGTTTTCCTGGTGCTGTCTTTGATTTCAGGTGCCGTCTCATGGACTTGATCCAGGCAAAGAGGAACAAGGCGCCGATTGCAGAAATGACCATGAAAACTGCCAGCAAGCTCACAAGCCATTCCCCATTGCTGGATCACTGGGCGACGATAGCGCCGAGTCATTCATTGCGGTTGTCCACCAGCGCGAGCAATTCGATCCGCACGTTCGTGCGCAAATCGGGCGGCAGCCTCATTTACAGCGTCCTCCCTGATGTAACGAAGATAAGCACTCACTAGCGCTACGACGCAGGCAAAAACAGTGATGAGGTCGAACGGAGACTCATCATTGGCGATGGCCGGTACAATTTTGAAGCACAACAAAACTGTCGAGACATGCCAAAAGACCATAGTGATTGGGCATACCTGCCAGGTGGCTTTGGTGTGCTCTTTGAAAGTGGGGAGCAGTTCCGCGCGACCCGTATTGGTGTCTGAATTACTTTCGTCGATCATAAAAATTGCCTCCTCGCCTGGTAAAGGTTTGAGTACTGAATCGATAAGCCGCGAGGGCCGCCTGCCTGAAACTTACGTCTGGATGGTCGTACCCCTTCCCGATAACCTCGTCTCCTTCAGCTCCGCTCAAAACAAGCGTGATGGCCAAAGGTTCACGTTTGGCGTCGTTGCGTTCAATGGTGGAGGCCAAGGATCGAAGCCAGTCTGCAAGCTCTTTCCTATCTTCCTGATTGGCCTGAACATGATTGTTGTGTACGCGGCGTTTCTCGGGGAAAAGGTAAATCTCACCCATGCGGTCCTTCCTGCGATCTCACGCCACCTATGACAGGGCGAACTCTTTCTGGGGCGATGCGACAACGTCATTCATCGCGAGTAAATAGGCTTCTGGGTGCTGCTTATCGAACGGCGGCAGATGTTCTGTTTCAATCCACAAGCCTCGGACAGCTCCTTTGGCGAGCCAAGCTGGTTCTCCCAGCTGGGGCTGCGTCCAGTGGCCTACGCCGATCCCGTGTACGGCGATCTGTTTGTTCGTGATAAAGCCCTGTTTACGCATCTGCGCAATGATCTTCAGCGCCGACTCTTTCCACGGCGTCAATCGCACTGGAGCTGGTACCCCCGCAGGCAGGTCTGATACCACCATCGGAACCTGACACCGCACGGAAGGATTCCAGTCAAAAAGGTGTTGCTGACTGAACAACGGAACCCGTGTCGTCTCGAAAATCTCGTGTTTGAGCCAGAACGAGAACTCTTTTCCGTCAGTTGAGGTAGGGCGCAAGACACGAACTCCATGTCGTTCCAGCATCTTGGCGATCCCTGCATTGGCATCAGTAATTTTGCTGACGATAACCATGCGGTGATCTGGGCCTGGCGCTCCGTTGTAGTCATCGAGGTGCGCTGGCAAAATCTGGTCGGCTACCTTCGCATTGAGCACCAGCTTCGCTTCCACACCGATCTGTCGACCGTCTTCATGCACTACGAGTACGTCGAACCCTGCTGCCTCTGGATAGCATGTCCATCCACCCAGCGCATTGAACTCACGCATAAATAGCGCGCAAAGGTCACCCTCGCTTTTAAAAAATGCCGGCGTGATCTTGCGTTTAACCTCGGCACGAGCTGCGGGAGCTAGGGGAGGTGGGGAGGGCTGTTCCTTATGGATGAAGGCCATGCTGGGTATCCGTGATCAGTTTGTACTTGGAGTACTTGGCGGATCGATCATCTTCGGTGCTGCGCTGGGCACCGCGTGCACTTCCTCCGGTTCTTCGAATTCCTCGATTGGTGTCACCGAGAGACGAACCTTGTAGTGCTTTGCTTCACCCTTGGGGATCGCGGCTATCAAACCCTGAAGGGAGTCAGCTGGCGCTGTTGTGGTGAGTGTGGTGCAGATGGATTCGTCCCCATCACACCAACCATTGGAGTGTTCCCGGTAGGTTGGGAGATCCCTTACGGCTAAGGCCCGGTCGATTACGAGGTTCCCAGAATACTGCTTGACGCCCTCATCGGGCTGATCAGTCATCGCATTTTTAAAATAGTTGACGGCTCCGCCAGCGAAAAGAGCCACCAAAACAATGGTCACTAATCCTGCTCTCTTCCACATTCTTGGCTTGGCGGTTTGCTGTTCTTCAATGTTCATTATTCGCTACCTTGTTGCGTGTTGAGAGAAGTGCCTTGCTGGTGCAGTTCCGCCTTCCGGAGCCAGATCGATGATCTGTCTATTCAAGGTTCTGCTCTTACCGCAAAGGTGTGTCGGAACTGGCCGCAGATCTAGGAACCCCTGAGTTCATCTTTGCGATCAGTTTGCTCACGGCCTCAGTCGAAGTACCGCCGAACGCATTCAACTCGTCATCTTGGCCGCCATCAAAAGCGAACGCGTACCAGCTTTCCCGACTACCAGGTATTCCAGTAGGACTCACAGATAGCCTGAGGGCGTCCAGCGCCTGGGAGAGCTCCTCAGGCAGTTTGAAAACACGTGCTGCTTCACTCATGGGAATCTCCATCCGCAGGATCTGGCCTTAGCCTTCCGACTTGCGCAGTTGGTAGGCAATCGCTGGTGGGAACCCAGCATCTGCTGAGCGTTTGATCATCGCGTCACGAGCATCTGGGGCGGAGCGGTGCTTGATCCAAGCGAGGGTAAACAGCGCCTCGCCATTGCCGGTATCGGCAAGCTTTTGCAGCGGCGCAATGCTTTCGTCCGGGAATTTCTGAGCCAGCCAAACAATCGCCGAAGGCTTTCCTGCTGCGCCCAGCTGCCTCATCAGAGGTTCCATCTGGGCGATTTTGGACTTTCTCGCATGCTCCTCGACTATGGGGAGCGCCACAGAGGTCAGAACAAAGTAGGCCGCAGCGATCCCGCCAAGCCAGAGAAGACCGGTTGCCAGACTTTTCTGCTTGGCTGGATTCACCTTGATCACGATGTTTGGATCGTATGGCCACACCTGGTCAGTCGTGTTTTCTTTCATAACGAACCTCAGTGAGGGGAAGGAAATCATCATTTTGATGGGTTGGCCCTCGATCCAAATCATCAAACTGTCGGAATTATATATCAATACCATAGTGAGTGCAGTCAAGTTGAATGCAATAAAATCAGCTCAGCGCCTTCACTATGGGACTGTTGGGGGGGGTTAGTTAACGGCTTCTTTCAGGGCTTTGCCGGGTTTGAAGACGGGTTTTTTTGCTGCGGCAATGGTAATTGGCTGGCCGGTTGCTGGGTTACGTCCAATCCGTTCTGGGCGGTCGCTGATGGAAAATGACCCAAAACCGACAAGGGTCACGGACTCACCTTGCCTCAGCGCTTCAGTGATGGTGTCGATCACTGCATTCAGTGCGCGGCCTGCTTCCACTTGGGTAATCTCAGCTTCGTTCGAGATAGCATTCACGAGTTGTGGCTTGTTCATTTTGCAGCATCCTCAGGTGTGATAGCCGGTTTTTCGGCCTCGATAGAATTTGCTCGATTGGTGTCGAGCAATGGTGAAACCTTCATTTGATACAGCTCCCAGAGCGCGGGCGGCATGCCTTTTACGTATTCACCGTTTTCAAAGGCTTGCCAGCTGCGCCCAGGCGAATAGATCCGTTCGGCGGCCTGATTCTGACTATCGCCTGCCGCGACTCGCAACCGTTTAATTTGGTCATTTGTCGGTTTGGTGCCTGCTGGGTACAGCAGCTGGCCAGCGAGACTACAGAGATCCTCTACGGCCATCTGGTAGCCCCGGTAGAGCATATTAACTTGTGAGTCGAGATAGTCGAGACCGTTGAAGTTCAGGGTCGCCTCATCCGCACCCTGAGCACGAAGTTTCCGTTCAAACAGTTTGCGGGTGTGGTCATTCATAGTCGGCTCTGGGCTCATTTCGTAGTGTTCGGTTTATAGATTCGGTACCAGCAGCCAAGGATGCCTTCTTGGCTAACGACAGGCATGCCCTCTGGAAGCTCAGCTGACGTCAGGTAGGAGCCGTCAAGCTTCACTTTGATGTCCTCGAATTCCTCAGGGAGCAACCATGTCAAGTGCCCGGCCGACATGTAGTCGTTGGCGAATTCCAATTTAGGTTGCGAGACGTCTTGAGGTAACGCAACCAACACTTCTTCGTATGGGGATTTGTTTCCCATTGCGCCTCGAAAAAAAGTGTATTTCCGGATAGAGCCAGGTTGGTAACGTGCTATGGCATCCTCAATCCCGAAGAGTGCATCGAGACCATTTTCTCCCATGGGCGCTAGATCACCAGCAAGCCACACCGTCGAATCCTTGTTGGCGTTGATAATCCCTTGGATCATTTTGTTGAAGGATGGGACCGGGTCGTAGCCCCCGGCGATATCACCGGTCACTAATTTGTTATGGGGGTGAACTGGAACAAGTGTTTCGTTCCAGCTATCGGCTCTACGGATCTTCTTCAGTTCAACGCAATCGCAAACGGTCTCCAGAATCGGATAGCCATCGAACGATTCGGCATTCGTGTCCCTATTTTTATACGGAGCAAGGAAAACTTCCTTGAAGGCGTTACGAGCCTCAGGCGATGGAGCCATGGCGGCAATAAACCTGGCCGCATTCCCACTGTAGATCGTAATCACGCTCAGGGTTACCCGCCGCGCCCCCTTGTGTAGGAATACCCCAATAGGAATGGACAGTCCTGGATCGTTGACCAGCTCATCGGTCATCGAAGCGGCCCTTGCAATCTCGTAACGCTGTACAAGAGGCTCAAATGCTCTGTCACTGCATTTCAGTTCTCGCAGCAGGCGAACCCCATTTTCACAAGCCGCCAGTACCGCCATCTTCTGTTCAGGCGATTCAAAGCCTGAAACGATGGTTTGCCAGTGCGCCGCCGCTGGATAGTCCTTAATGACGTGCTCAGCAGCATTGAGGGTTGGTACCCGCGACCATTTTTTTGAAACCGTCGAAATGGCGCGCTCGCCCAGGCGAAGAACCATTCGGTGAGTCCATGCGTGCGCAGTAATCCGGTTGTCACGCTCGGCTTCAGGAGGAGCGGCGTACAGGATCAACTGGCCTTTACCGGTAACAGAGATCCGCAAGGGCTCGACGTTCAGCTGCTTAGCAAAGACTTCGATACGCGCCAGCTGTGAGGTTGCAGCGTGGGCCAGCAGGTACATTACCGAGAACAGGCTCGACCACTCGGGTGATGCTTTGTCAGCCGTTACAGACGGCAAGGGCGCTCCCCTATTCGCAGCCCGCCATAGTCGGATGCCCTGATTTATCAGTTCATCGCATGCTTCTTGGTCGATGACCTGTCCATCAAGAAGCATTGCACGAAGAAAGTCACGAGCTGGAGCTTCCTCTTTGCGTTCAGCCTTGGCCAACGCCAGCGCTTGCTTGAAGAGCCGAATGTACTTGAGTTGGTGCACCCGCGACTTCCGGTCGTTAATGTAGTGGGACAGTAGGTCGGGATCGACGGCATCCATCACCAGGTAGGGCGTCAGCGAAGAGCCTTCCCCAGTGAACAGCTTGGGCGTGACCTTCACGTTGTACGACTCTTTAGCAATTGAGGCTTTCATCACGGGCAGGGTTAAGCAGATGTCTCGCCCGGACTTGAAGGCAATGCGAATGTCGGGTTGCCCGTAGTACCGCGCATCGATACGGCACGCACCTGGTGAGGAACCACTGTCGGTGGTCAACTCCTTCCAGAGTCCAAGCACACGGCTTCCAGAGGTAAGGTAGCGATTCATCCGGTTAAGCCATTGCTCTACCGGCACCAGACGCTCGCCACCCTCCAGCATCATCGACGGATCGTCATCATGGATGAAGTGGAAATGCTCGCGCTGGAACGCCTCAGAAATGAAGTGGAACGATGCAGGGCCTTCATAAAAGTCCCCAAACAACTTGAGGCGGTGATCGAGGCCGCAGAGCAGGATCAGCAACCGCTTGTAGTGAAGCGCCTGCATTTCAAAGCCCTTCAATGCTCTGGTGTACTGAAGGCTCTGGAACGTGATTTGCTCGCCATTCCATCCGGTGAAAACCTTGTCGACTTCATTACGGCTTGGGAAAAGACGAGACGATCCCAGATGCGTTTCGATGGGTGAGAGCACCATGTGGATGTTCTCGCCATCACGCACCAGCAAGAACACCTTCTTGTTTTCGGTGTTGCGATGCATGGACTCCCAAAGATCAGCGTACGCAATATCACGGCGGGTTGCGGCCATACAGACAACGCATCGCGGGGCAGGGAAGATCTGCTCTACCAGGGCGAGATCGGTAGCCAAGAGCTCTTCAAAGCGTTCGAGTGCGCGATGGTCGGTGGTTTCCCCCAGATCCTCATAAACGCTCAACTCCTCGATCATGATGAGCTTGCTTTGAACGATTGTCAGAGGCTCGTTGGAGGGGGCGCTCAGCCCTGTACGGATGGTGGAGACACTTACATCAGTACCCACGAATAGAGACAGCGACGCGACACCGTCAATGATTTTTTTGACGTGCCTGCTCATCTCCTCGGTGTGGGCGAGGGCGGCAGCTCCCTTTTCATCGAAGTAGGGAGCCATGGCATTGAGGGCCCGGTTGATCTCGGCACTCTTGTTGGTAATCCACGTTGATTGGATAGTTGCTACGGCATGCAGCTGCTCGGCCTGACCCTGAAGGGCCTTTACAGATTGCTCGCTCAGGCCGCTAGCGATCGCTTGATTTACGCTGGTGATCGCTGGCGCTGAGTAATCGATAACAGCTGGTAGCTGGTCACTAGAAGAAGCCTTGTTCTTCTGGCGCTCGGCAAGGCCGCTCGCGATGATTGCTTGCATCTTGGCCGGGTCTTTCTGCGTCTCGATCATCTCGTTTTGGAGAGCTACGATTCGACCTTGGGCCTCTTCAAGCTCCCGCGCCCGCACTTTATCCGCCTCGGGTTGGTGCTCGAAAAGCTCCATGAAGTCTTTGATCAAAAACTTGTGGGTGTGCATGTCCCGGAAGGATGTTTGTATTTCTCCGTCCACTTCTCGTTGAGTGCGAACTGATTTTCCGTAGTGTCGCGGATGAGCCCGCAGGGTGATCGTGTGAGGAGTGTTGTCGACCCAGTCGATGGAGAGGATGAGCAGCGTGTCCTTCTCTAGAATGGCTTCTTCCGGCACAGCAAAACGAGCCACGCAGTACTCACCTGACTTGAGGCTTTGAAAGCGCTCCACGCGCTCAAATTTTTCATTGGCATCCTGCAAGGTCAAGTCGGTCATGGCGTGTACTCAGATTCCGTCACAGATACTAATGAATTCGTTCCAATTTCTAATGAATCTCTACGCACACTGTACGCAGAATCTGCGTATTATGCAAACGCTTCAGGGTGATATATCATCACTTGCATGGATTTAAGGGTGATACATCATGCGAAAGCACAAAGGTTTGATGTCGGAGGATTCATTGTCTCTCCTCAAGAGGTTTGGAGAAAACATTGATCTTGCCCGAGTGAGGAGGCGCCTTCGCGTCGCCACCATCTGTAACCGCGCCGGAATCAGCAGTCAAACCTACCAGCGGCTTAAGAATGGCGAAGAAGGGGTAACGCTGGCGGTGGTGATGAATGTCTTGTCGGCGCTCGACCTTGAGGCATCTTTTGCATTGGTGGCCGCGCCGGAATCCGATGAAGTCGGTATCGCCATGGAGCGAGCCGCACAACCAACACGTGTAAGTAGTAGCGGGGAGGATAAAGATGTCTTGGGAGCCGATTGGTGATGCGTTTGTTTTCTCACAGATGCACGGAGGCGAGGCTAGGCCCGTGGGGCAGATCGCGTACCGCACTGGGGGATTCATCTTCCGTTATGCCAACAGTTGGTTGAGCCGCGCAGACAGCTTTGCCGTTGACCCTATCAACTTGCCGTTAAGTGAAAGGCAGTACACGTCCAAAAAAATGTGGGGTTGCTTCGACGATGCAACGCCAGATAACTGGGGCAAAAAGGTCTTGCTAGCGACGCATAAGCAGCATCCGGCGAACGAGATTGAGTGGCTTCTGGCCACGCGAGGTGCTGGCGTTGGCTGCTTGATGTTTAGCGGTTCAAGAAATCAGCTGCCAAAACTCAACGACCCCCCGGAATTTGAAGAGCTTGAACGTCTGCTTCTTGCCGCGCATGAGATCGATCAGGGCGAATTGATCCCAGATGAGAAGTTGGCGCGCCTCCTGTGGCACGGATCTTCAATGGGTGGTGCTCGCCCCAAGGTAACCGTCAAATACAAAGGCGGTGACTGGATGGCAAAGCTCAGTCGTGACGGAGATGTATTCAACGAGCCGCAGGCGGAGTTTGCGACCCTTGAAATGGCCAACGCCGTGGGCATTGAAACTCCAGAGCATGAGTTGATTTCCTTGGGGGACCGCTCAGTGCTTTTGGTGAAGCGATTCGATAGAGAGCCAGGCTTTCGTCGCCACTACCTAAGCGCAAATGCCTTGATCAATCCGCAACGCATGGCTGTCGGTGATATTGAAGGGCCTGTGAGTTATTTGCGTTTGGCGGAGGTGATCTTGAAGATCAGCTCGAACGCTGAAGCCGATCTTCTGGACTTGTACCGTCGCATGGCCTTCAACGTTCTAATCGGAAACAGCGACGATCACCTTAAAAATCACGCGGTGCTCTTGGGTGATAACGGGTACCGACTATCACCCGCGTTCGACCTTTTGCCACACCCCGGAAGCGTTTCTCAGCAGGCTCTTATTATCGGCCGAGAGGGTAACGCGGCCACACTTTCAAACCTGGTCAGCATGCCGCACAAATTCGGCATTGACGTTGAAACGGCAAAAGGTATTGTCGAGGAGCTTCACGAAGTGACCCGGAACGCTGGCGACTTTTACATGCAGGCGCAGATGTCGGCGTTGGATGTCAGTATTTTGTCCAACTGCTGCCGTCGGTTTGAGATTCAGGCGGCGGCTCTGGAGTTGCCAATAGCGAAGGTAGCGAAAGGGCCATCGCAGTAAGTGAGGTGGCTGGAGGTGGGCCTGTAGGAGGCGTGCCCAGCGTTTATTGATGGAGATCCACATGCAGTATGGTCGAATGCAAGAACTCACCTTGGTTACGCGCGAAGGTGTTTTTCACCAAGCAGGCATTAGTTACATGGCTGAAGACACCTGGTGTCCGGAACTCGCAGAAAAGGCGAAACCTTCTGTAGATTATCAGTCGGTTCAATACACGCGTCTCGCATCCCCTCCAGGTGGAGTGGAGGAGTGCCTGAACGAGCTGATTGAGCGAGCCAGCGTGCGTATTACCAGTAATGGGAGTGACCCAATCGTTGGGCTCGTGCTTCACACCAGCAAAACCGAGCACCCTGGTGTTGCTGAGTTTCTCACCGAGGCTCAGATCACGAAGCTAGTGGGTGCGCTCATCGACGTTTCTGTAAAGCTTGATTGAATCCCGGCACGTCTCGTACTGGTTCAGTAATGGTGCTTGCTGGAGTTCATGCTAGGAAGTATTGCCAAAGGAGCGTAGGTCGCTGCCTGCGCTCCGCTTTACAGTTCGGCCCTTAGAACTTGCGGAACAGACGCAAGCTCGCCTCTCCCCATCTCCATTCAAGTCAGGGCCCCTCACGCAGCGAGGCATTTCGTCGGCGACAACACAAAGCTATGGTATAGCAATACAATACCGACTAATATTTTGCCGAAGGACTCCTGAAACCTCGTCCGCCTAAGCCCCCTAAGGCAGCAGCCGTTTTTCATTTGATGGATCACCATGAATTCGATGCTCAAGAACTTGTTCCCAATCGGTGGCCATCTGAGTTGCTCGGATGTGGAATCCGAGCAAGGGGCTGAAGCTTCCGCTCAACGCAAGCTTCATATGGATTCAACAGAGTTTATTTTCTCGGCGGACGTCGTGCATTTTTTCAAAACAGGCGACGTGTTGGGATTCGCCGGGTGCTTAGAACGGCCGCGAGTATCAATCACACTCACCTGTAAAAGTCCTGGTGGCGTGATGTTGATGCGGGAGCGTCAGCTAACAGTCGCCTGCCAATCCAAGCCAAAAGTCACCTACGCCAGGTCGGTCACCGACATGCCCCTGAAGGCAGATCCTTCTGTCAGGCACCAGTGGACAATCCAAATCAAGAACAGACATCTCGTGTATCGAACGATTGCGCAGTTCTGTCGCTCAGGATACGCCCATAGCGTGATTCTCGAAGAGTTGTGCCCCGATGACATAGTTCCTAGTTGGGGCTGCGGCTGGCGGGATGTAAAAAAATACTTCTTGCTGGAAGAGTGTGAGATGGCTGGCGATAAGTTAGTACAGCGGTATTAATGGATTTGTATATTAGAAGCCAATGGAGATTTACGATGATGGAGAGAAACGAAATTGACTCGCTTATGGCGCAATTGTTTGACACAGTCGGAGAGGTAGAGCAGGCAGATATCATCGCTTCCGCCCTGATCAGAAGCGAAAGCCATGTAGCGGCTATCGCTCAACTTTGCGTTTCTACAAGCGCCTATAAGCAGGCCTCGCGCAGCATTACGTCGTTAAAGAAATCAATCGAAAAATCCCCTCCAGATTGCCGGTTAGTTACTGCCTGGAACCTCTTTATGAAGCGTTTCGGGGCCGAGCGGCCATTTGAAAAGATGCAGGACGATGTACGGATCTGCATGCCTCTGATCGCAGAGTACCTCCCCGGCCATCGCTCTCGCCCCTCATTCGGGGGAGACCGAGCGCATTGACTAATTCAATGTTGACCAAAATTTAGCGTCACAACATGGCGCTCCAACTATTGCGAGCCTATTTAAATGCCTGCGTAATTTCCAATGTCAAAGAATCTGCTCTAACTAATTGATCAATATAGTAAAGGAATTGACACATGCTTATCCTGACTCGTCGAGTGAACGAAACCATCAATATTGGGGATGAAATTACCGTCACTGTATTGGCAGTGGATGGTATGCAAGTCCGCTTGGGTATCAATGCCCCAAAGGAAGTGGAAGTTCATCGAGAAGAAGTCTACGAACGCATCCGTGCTCAGAAGAAACCGGATACTGGGCGGTGAGTCATATGGAGTACGGGGTCGCCCAAACGCGGGCAGGTTATCCGGAAAGTCGAAGGACCACGTGTTGAAGAGCTTTGTTGCTGGTCTTGGCCGCCTACCTTGGTGGGGGCTATTTTGCATCGCTGGCGGGGCGTATTTTGCTTTCCAGCATCTTTTGACGCTCATGCCGCATCCAGCGCCTGTAGCCAATCTTGCCACTTTGGCCGGATTGGCCACGCTGACCATCACCAAGGTCTTGTTCAAGGCTTTCCAATACCTCGTCCCGATCATCATTGTCGTATTGGTGGTTGGAAGGCTCCTATGGTGGTCTGGGCCGCGTTCAGTGTACCGAAAGGTGTCCAGGGCGGCAGAAACTCAAGCGGCGCTTGAAGGGATCACCTGGTACCAATTCGAGCAACTCATTGGAGAGTCCTTCCGTCGGCAAGGCTTCAAAGTTGAGGAGACTGTGAAGGGTGCAGATGGAGGCGTGGATCTCGTCCTGACCAGAGGTGGAGATCGATACCTTGTCCAATGCAAACAGTGGCGCTCCGCAAAAGTCAGCGTAACCACTGTTCGTGAGCTCTACGGAGTGATCGCAGCCCAAGGCGCGCTTGGAGGCTTTGTCGTTACTTCAGGAACATTCACCAAAAGTGCTGCTGCATTTGCTCAGGACAGAAATATCAGCTTGATCGGCGGCTCTACCTTGGTTCGTTGGATGAATGAAGAGAGTGGCAAGGGGCTAAGGGCGGAGAGTGTGATGAGTGCTGCATCAGCGCCTCGTCAACCTCGAACTGAACCTGCCAACAATTGCCCTCTGTGCTTAGGGCCACTTGAAAATAAAACCGTGAAGAAAGGGCCGCGAGCTGGGACGGTATTTCGTGGCTGTGCTGCATTCCCACGCTGCCAGGGTACTCGCTCCTCGTAGTTGGAATGACCTGAAGACTTCACACCTTTCTCCTCTCAAATCCCTAAGAGACTCATGTTGTGTCGCAGGCCTGGCGGGCGGCGTTTGAGTTCTCCTCCATCGGCAAACCAATACGCAGCGAATTGAGGGTTTAATCATGGAAACGCAATTGGATGTGGTACGCAGCTCACAGTACTTCGCAGAAAAATATCTGTACTCAAACCCGGATCTGCCCGGCCAATCAACCGCGGAATTGCGCAACCTGATTGGAAGGACGCTCCCCATGGCCAAAGAGGTGTGCGACGGTACTGATCCAAACACAATGGTGCGTAACGAGTACGCAGAGGACGTGATCGAGCAGGCCCGTGATCTGCTGTTGGATCGCGGCGAGTCGTTTACTGTCGTGGAGATCGAGCAGCTTGATTTTCTCAGCTGGCCGCTCACTCCAGAGCAGGAACTGGCCGAGTTCGAAAAAGCAGAAGCCTTAAAGCGAGAGCGAGCCGACATGTCTGTCGAACAGTTTTACGCCGCCCTCAAAAGCCACGACTGGTTTTCCTGTTTTTCTGAAGATCCGAGAATTTATTGGGGAGGGGATGCTGATGAAAAGGTACTTGTAGAAATTGCCAACACAAATGGCAAAGTCTTTCTGTGGTTGCTGTCGGCGTTTCGCAAATACGTGTGCAGTGGGGAGCCGTGGGGAACCATCAAGCTTCCAATTCCACCAGCACCGGTCGTGCCGTCGCTGGAGGACTTGATCGATCTGCGAGCGGCATATGAAAAAGTCGAGCTTGAGTTGTTGGCTATAAACGCCGGGCGACGTCTAGGGTGTACAGATAAAGTCGCTGAAGACACGCGGGCATCGTTCGATGCTCTCTCTGATCGTGCCCGCTATATGGGTGCTTATGCGGGTCAGGCCAGCGCACCAGCGCTGATTGGAAACGTTCCGTTCTTGAACGCTGCCTGGCTTCAGGGCCAGCATGAAGTAGAGGCGTCCTCAGCGGTTCTACGCTGAGTAACGCATCAGGGTGGAGAGTTGGAAAAGGTGGGGCGCGGCCGGGGGGCGGCCGATTGTTCACTCACTTGGTTTGCGCGGATTTACACTCCCGTGAATCGGCATTGAGCTTCACCCATTCACCGTCGAGTTGTACGTTGTGACCGAGCGGGAAGCTGGGCCTCACAGAAGGGGCAAACCCAGCTGGAGGGGATTCCTTATTAGGGCTCGATCTCATCTGCTTTCGCGAGATCCGGTGCAAGTGCGTGCATTGCGAAGGCCGTGGACAACACTGTTTGAATGCTGGCGTCGTACTTCTCGGCGAGCTTGGTAGCGTCGTCGATGGTCTCCTGCCGAACACGCATGCTGACCATTTCTTTACCTTCCTTGCTGTTGTACTTGCGTCCGTGGAGTAGGGCATCCAGCTCCTGATCGGTCTCCCGAATCAGGCGAGCAAATGCCTCGGCTGCCCATGCAGGCGTCGACTGCTTTTCAAGGTTTTTGAGGGCATACCTGACGTTGCCAGCCTCATCCTCATCGAACCACATAGGGTACGATCTGGAAGTCTTTCTACCAGTTGGTGCAGTGTTGGAAAGTACGCGGCGGGAAGTCATGTTGCTCATTCCTTATCTTCGCTATCAATTGCGGCGAACAACGATTCAAGGGTATCGATCAGCAATTTTTTTCTAACCTTCTCAGGCGCGCCAGTCCAAGCATTTGCGGTTTTTTCAAGCTGGGTAATGGTCTCTTTTGGTAGGCCATTAATGCTTTTCAAGGCCGCCAAAAATTTCTGTCCGCCAGCGGTTCCAGGCATTCTAATTTTAGCTTGTGGCGCAGCAGGCTTGGGCGTCGTTGGTTGTTTTGGTGGTTGGTTTTCAGGCTCTTGCCCATCACCGCCGCCAGCGGGCTCTTTACCTGGTGGAGCCATTAACTGGCGTGCGCGCTTACTCGCTTCTGAATAGGCAGCTTTAAGCGAAGTGAACTCGCCGGACATGATGCGCTTAAGTAAAGGATCATCATCTGGAAGCTTGCACATGGAGGAGTAATACGATGACTGAGTATGACGGCACCCAATAGCATTCTGGATTGACTCCATCGTGATGCCTGGGTTGTCCGGGCCAAGCTCCATTCCCGTTTCGATCAACATGATCGCGCGGCAGCTATCCACCTTTTCTTCAAGTGATAGGTCTTCACGATGAATGTTTTCAATCAGTCGTAATTTTGCCGCCTGCTGGTCACTGGTTTTCTTAATGAGCACCGGGCCGAAAGGCTTGCCGGCAAGCATCGACGCAACCCAGCGACGCTCCCCTGCAATGATAATGTTGTCAGGGCTGATGATGATCGGTTGGAGAACTCCGTTTCTATAGATGGAAACCGCGAGTTCGAAGAGCTCCTCCCATGTCGCAATAACGCTTGGTCGGGTATTTTCTGTGTGAAGGAAGTCAAAAAACGCATCCACGCGCTGCATCCAACGTTCATAGGATTCACGTGGCAAATGAATCAGGCTACGAATACGTTCGTCAGATACTCCGGCACGATCCAGGCTAATACGCCGTGGGTTTTTTGAAGATGGTTTTACGATTGAAAGGTCGTATTGGTTCTCAAAGCGCTCATCCGGAGAAAGGGGAAGATTTTCGTTTTCCTCTATTTCGAGCAACATTTTTGCCGCCCCAGAGGCCTGAGCGTCATTATCAAAGCTTGTTCCAAGCTCTCGACGTCCAGATCTAGCAGGAGTGGGCGCTGGGGCTGGGGGAGTGTCCGAACTCATGCCGTACCTCCGAGAATTGCCGCGTCTTTCTGCACTTCATTCCAGAGATATTTCACGAACTTTTTCGCCTCCAGCGCGATATTGCTATTGTCGAGTGCGGTGACTTGGTCTGGGTTGTTGCGCCAATCATCAGTCTCAGCATAGCCAATGAGTTTATGCAGCTTCACCGGCAACAGATATTTGCTGAATACCTCATGGTTTTGAATGAGACGCAAATGTTGGCTGTGTAGCCGCGTGCGTTGGACCATATTCGGAAGCAGACCCACCAGGCGCAGCGGCACGTCATTGCGAAGCTCGCGCCTTTCTTTAATGTTCCGCCCTGCGTACATGATCATCGACATTACACCGTCAACGCTCTGAGGTTCCGGAACGAATGGGATGTAGGCGTGAGTCGCGGCGGCAAGTGCTGCATCAATGAGTGCCGATTTTGAGGGTTGAGTATCCAGCACCACTGCGCAGTATTGTTCCGCCAGTGCCGGATCGCGCAACCAATTGCGCATGTTCTTGCCGAGGGTTGCAATCTGATCGCGAGGAACGCGCATCACGTCAGCCATCAGCTCTTCGTGTGCAGGCACGACATGGATCAAGGGGTTGGAGGTCTCGTAAGGAACCGGGACGAGAGGTTTTTCCAAAACGCCAATAACATCGAGCCAAAGGTCACAGATGGAGCTGTGTTTTACCGTTTCGCCAAGCAAGTCGGGGTGATCCTTTGGCACCAAGCTACCGTCTTCACGGATTGTGTGCAGCTGCCAGCGTCGAGTGGTGTTTGCTTGGGGGTCGAGGTCGACGACCAGGATAGGTTTGCCTCGGTTCAGCTCAGGCATATCAGCTACGCCTTGGGCAAGCACGCGACTGGTTGTAGTTTTGCCCACACCGCCCTTGTAGTTGAAGCTGATGATGACGGGCACAACGGGGTGATTGTATGGCGACATACGGGACATTGCTCTCGCCTTCTGTGATTAGTCGGTGAACAATACACGAGAGAAATTAGACACGCAAATTATACAGAAGCGTTTACGTCGTCTCTGGTATAAATACACTATTAGGATCTATTGTCGCTGAGAGCCCCGTCCTCTGGGTACCTGTGTATTTGAACAGGGGGCGACCTAAAGCTCTCTTTACCCACGGTTTTTCGGCTTTGCTGTGCCGGAATCGGAGCCTCCATCAAGAGGCGGGATGTGGCTAGAAGACGACTTCTCCTTTTTGAGCATCCGCCAATCAGGGAAGACCTCGGGTACAGCGCTACAACGTGGCGTGCTGATCCCGGTTTTATCAACGACTCAAGGAGTGCGTCTTATGACTACTTCGCCGAAGGAACAGATGTTATGGCTCCAGCAATCGGCACAGAAAATCCAGCGCCAAATCGCTGTGTCTCAAAAAGCAATTCAGGATCAGCAGCAAGGCTTCAAACCATCGGATCTGCTCCGTGCCGGTAAGTTAGGCAGGATCGGCGGTGGTTTGGCGGCCTTGGGAGCAGTTGTTGCTGGTGCTGTCGGTGCCTTGCCAGTCGCCCTTGTGGTCGCTGGTGCTGCTGCCGGGATACTGGTGGGAAGCACGATCACCGAGCGAACTGCGAAGAAGAGTGCTGTAGAGCTGGAAAAAAACCTGGCTTTTTTGGATCAGGCGAAGCCAGTGATGCAGCAGATCAACCAAGCGTACCGCGATGTGCGGCAAGAGATCCTAGTGGCTGAACAGAGTGGCTACGTGCCGAGTCTTGAGTTCCAGCAACATGTTGAACGAACTCAGCAAGGCATAGCTCAATCGCTTGAGATCCAGCAACGCCTGGAGCAAGAGCAAAGGGCTCGTCAGGATGTAGGTCAGGGTGAAAGCCCTGTGCCGAAAGCCAGCAGTACCCCGAGACTGGGTTGATACCGAAGGCTGGGGCGTGAGCCTCAGCCTTTTTAACCGTACCAGGTGCCGCACATGTTAAGGGACAAATCCGTAGTGATAGCGATGTTCGCGTTGACGGCAACTGTCGGCGCACTGATGGGGCTTGGGGCATTGGCCGTGTATGTGGTCTCCCCGGAGGCAGGTAGGCATGGAGAGAATGTTCGGCAGTCAGGAATCGACAGCATGCCCTGTTCGTTGCGCCAGCCTTGCGCGCGCATCGTTGCATAGAGCGGGATCGAGCTGGAAAACAAACATACCGTTTTCGCAATATGCCGTCTATAATCGGCATATTGCGAAAGGAGTACTTTCATGAACAAAGTCATCGAGCAAACAGATCGCTCAGCGGCACTGGTGGCATACAACGAAACCTTGGCTGCTCTGATCAAGTTACCGTTGTCTATGACCGCTATTCAGCGGCACAAAGCTGTCGCGTCCGGATTGAATGTCGAGGCTTACGGCCTTTTGGCGGCTAAAGGCATCGCCAAGGTGGTACTCGACCGGATCGTCAAACCGAGGACGCTCGATCACCGCAAGGCGAAGGGTGAGCCACTCAGCCCGAGTGAAAGCGACAGCCTGTTTCGTGTCGCGCATATCACGGCATTGGCAGAGGCCTCTTTCGGTGATAGCGACAAAGCGATGCGCTGGCTGAATAAGCCAAAACGCCGCTTCGAGAACCTCACGCCGCTGGACATGGCCAGTACTACCCAAGGCGCATCCCTCGTAGAGGAGATGCTTTACCAGGTGCAAGAAGGATTCGCAGCTTGAGTGATAACAAGAAGCTGGAGCTATGGCGTATTAGCAATTTCGCAGACCTTTCCGGTACCGGGGGCGTTCTTGCGGGGGCTCGATGGCATACGAAGGGTCGGCCGGTGGTCTACATGGCTGAGACGCCACCTGGGGCGCTTCTTGAGACGTTGGTGCACTTGGAGATCGATGTTGAAGACATGCCAAGCAAATACCAACTATTGAAGGTCACCATGCCTTCAGGCGTATCTCAAGAGGCGTGTCCACCGCTCGGGGAGGGATGGCAAAATGATGAGCAAGCTACCCGTGTAGTGGGGGACAACTGGCTCCGAGATCGGAGTAGCTTGCTACTGAAAATCCCAAGCGCGATTGTGCCGTTCACCTCTAATTACTTGTTCAACCCTTTGCACGAGGAGGCCAGTCTTGCGGAGATTGAGGTGGGTTCCTTCCCGTTGGATGAGCGACTGTTAAAGCTTTAATCACATCACCAGTCTTCGGCGCTTGTCTTCGATAACAAGCGCGACGCCAATCTCCGCCAGCAGCCCTGCCTCGTTGTCATCAGGCAGCGGGATGATCCCGGTAACGGTTTGACCGGTACTATTTTTCCGGATTTCAACCGCCAGTTTGTAGGCCTGTTGGAAGCCGCTTTTCCTGATAGAAACCGACCGGGTTTTTGTCCCGCCATCATCTTGAAGCTCATCGACAAGCCACTCAGCCCTGACGAACCCCTCTGTTGTTCTCCGCACGCTAAGACGTATGCCTTCTGGAGGTAGATCCATGACTTCGCCCATTTGAATCTGGTGAGTAGTCAGCATCTTGATTTGTTCTGGCGAGAGTTGTGGTGGCGAAGGCCGGACGGCAAGTGGTTCGCCTGTGAACTTTTCAAGCGCGGTTAAGGCTCTCTTGTATGCGCCGGTATACCCGAATTTACGCATTGACACCTGGCGATGCTGACCTTTGAAAACAACGTTCCACCGTGCCTGGATCAGCCCGGCTTCGTTTTCCTCAATAGTCGAGGTAATGGCTGAGGGATGTCTGCGCAACACGGCCTTTTGATCATTGCGCCAAGACTGAGCAGCCTCGCGTGCTCCAGCGGTCGAGCCATACTCACTAATGCGAAAGGATTTGTACGCCTCAAGTGGGCGAACACCGGTAGCGTCCAGTTTGCCAAAAAATTTAACAATGAAACCCTTCGCTGTAGAAGAGATGTATTGCATATCGGCGGGGCGACTATTGGTTTTTGCCATGGAAGAACCTGGTGAATGGAGCGTTTAAGCTTTGGCTCGGCGGTAAGTTGCAACACGTGAGAGCCCCATTCTACAGGGTGTTAAGGATGATAGGAGCAAGAGAAAAGCAATTATATTAGTAATTGCTGAATCTGATGTTGAGGCGGAGTAACGATCCGCCCCTTTACCTTAGAGGTGCAATGTATTCAGCGGGGAGAGGCAAGTTAGTCACGCAACAATGAGATTAGTTTGTATTTGTATTGGTGGGCAAACAATCGCATTGGCTAGTTACATGGCTGTGAATTAAACTTCACATCACGCGTCGTCGGAGTTGTTAACGATGAGCGGCAAGGAGCGTATGGCATCATCGTAGTAACGAGGGCGATCTGCATCCGCAACAATTTGTAGGACGCGTCTTTTGGTCATGCCCCAGCGCTGGCTGATCCGCCCTGCATCCCACCCACGAGATGTGATCTCGGCTCTGAATTGGTCTGGGGTCATTGGGACGATCTCTTTTACTGCCACGGGATACCCTTCTCAACAAGAAATATCCTTCATGGTATTGGACCGAATCTCGGGTGTCGATAGGTTTCAATTCTGATGCATAAGCAATATCAGGGAGAAACGGTGGGGATGTTTGGTCGAGTAGCCTGGACATCTTAGTTTGCAAATCTGCCAATCACCGAGCAGCACGGCTTATAACTATCGTATAATATGAAAATTCGTAGTGGATAATCAGCGCATTGATGGCACATCAATGGCACTTAAATTCATTTAAAAATTCCGACTAAAGTCGGAATTAGCAGCAGAGTCACAATTGCATCGCTCAGTAGATTGAAGTTTGGCGTCGACCTACCGCCAGCGATTGAGCAGCCCCACAAGGACGAAGGAGCGAGCAGTAGTCAGTACTCTGTACTTTCAGGAATGCTACCCGGCTACCTGTTGTAGAGGTTGTAGTGAAACGAGACGATAGTGACAATAAGGTCATCAGGGCAGCAGCGCTCTGGAATCGTATAGTCGAGCGCGAGTCAAAAGATCCTGTTGAACGGCTGAGAAATCTCCCCCTTTCGTCGAACTCCGCTCTTCACGCCCGGTTGCTCGAAGGCATACCGCCTCTCCGTCACCGGCCGCCCGCCAGAAATGGAACCCCTTGGTACGAGGTCATTGAGACCGAAAATGTTTTCACCGTGTCGGTGAGGCACGTTTGGGGCATCGGGTCTGAATTCGTCGGGAATGAACATGACAATCCCGAGAATGAGATTCTCATTGATGGGGATAGCTGGACGGTGGAAAGCACCATCGTTCTTGACCAAGAGTATCTGGTCTCATGGCCGAACTACCCGCTCCGATGGAAGCTTTGGCGCGATTGGTTGAAGCAAATGTCGCTAGAAGAACGTTTGAATGAACACCGGGATATGTACGGTGAGTGGTATTTGCGCGCACTAGGTCGCGACGCGGCCGAGGCTAAGCTGTTGGCGGAATGCGGTGATCTTGAGCGAGACCTCCGCGCAAATCGCGACCAACGAATCGACAACGATGGAATAATTTGGCGAAGCGAGTGGCGTCTGAAGTTGGTGATGATGCCTGGCTGGCCATGGACTGGAAAAGTTACTGAGTTCGGAAGGTACGTCGACCTGGTCCCGGTAATATCAGACGCAGATGGAGACTTGGCTCTGTACTCCCCCGCTACAGGCGAAAGCTGGGTTCGTATCGACTATTGCTACTACGAAGGGACGGGGCGATTTGTTGCTGTGAACGGTTTGTCGCTCGCTGGACTGGAGCTCGCATCCAAGAACTTCGATTCGTTCGTACAGACGGTCATGGACATGCACACGTCCACGTTCAAAATCATGGATCGAGAGCGAGATGGGATCGTGCTGCGCAAGTACATGGTTCCAGCGGCTGCACTACCCTGGCGGCGGTAGGGTGTCCGTCGTAAACCGAGATCACTTACCTACTGATCACGGTTTACCTGATACGTTGGGCGCGGCCTGTTACGGCGGACTGTCATGCAACCTGGTTCACATTTGGCGAAATGGTCTTCGCCATGACACAGCAGGGGCCATCGTCGGCGCAGTGGATAGAAAGGACGAACCATTCCCCATCATCAGGGGGCTTGGGCTCCCAGCCCTCAGCATCATATAAATCGGCTTTGAGTCGTGCCTCAGATTCTTCTGCTGACAACTGGTCTTCCATGCAGACAATGGCGTGCTCAAGGCTGCGATCTGAAAACCATTTGCGAATTTCTTCGTGCGAAGTACCTTGCTCCCAGCTCGGAAAAGCTGGATGGAGAAAGTAGCCATTGGGGTCGCGTTGTACCTCGACAGGCTGGATCTGTGCTGAGCTCATAGATTGTTCCTTTGTCGGTTTTTTGTCTGACTGGCGTGTTCCCGGAGAGCCCGCCGCAGTGAGTTTCGATGGCTTGATTGCGGCCGGTGAGGGTGTGTCCTGAGTGGTCTTTCTACGTATCTCGGTGAGCATCTGATTTGCACTATCAGCACCAAAACTAGCACTGGGCTTTGGGCGTTGCAGATCTCGAATTTGTTCGGCTTGAATGTTGACGATTTCAGCAAGCCGAGCCTGCTCTCGCAGTGCGGTGTTGATTGAGTTCTTGACCTTGTCCGGATCGTCGATTCTTGCCAAGACACGTACAAGTAGCCACGTTTCTCGTTCAGTGTTTCGGGTGTGCCGCCAAGGCTCTGCAACTGCATCAAACGTCCCGCAGTTGTTGGAGAGAGCCACTGGGCCGAGCTTCGGTATGATCTTGCCCCTTGCATTGATCCACAGTAATCCCCAGCGTACGGGGACTTCCGCTGGCTGAATAAGGCCTTCCGGACACATGTAATAACGATAAAGCCCCATGCCTTCGCCATCAGCCCTATGCGGCTTCTTGGCATCCGCTAAAAAATCGGCGCGTGAAATTTTGACTTCTACGAGAACAGTCTCGGTCGACCGTGTCGCTGCTCGATAGCCGATAGCATCAGGCATTTCGCCTACCCAGCCGGATCTGCATTCCGACAGGGCTACGTTGCAACCGTGCCCGCCTTGGCTGTTAGGGCGCGTAAGCCATTTTCTGGCAATCTCACAGAGTGATGAATGATCCATCGCGGGCTTTGCCATGGTCGCTTCCAGTTGGTCTGCGAGGGCCTGCGCCCTCGCAGAGAAGGTTTAGATCCCTTGCGGGGTCTCAATACCGCCGAACGACTCCCAGAGCTCCGGAAGCATCTCCATCAGCGTCAGCATCATTAGGTTGAAGCTCGCATCGAACTGGCCAGCGGCATCATCGCCCCCGTCGGCCTGTGCCTGATCCTGAAGAAGATCTTCGAACTTGATGCGGTTGATGATCAGCTTGTCGTCAAGGACAAAAGAGAGCTTGTCCTGCCAGGCTACGGCCAACTGGGTGACGACCTTGCCGTTGTCCAGGTGAACCATGGTCTCGTCGTTGGTGAGGTCTTGGCGCTTACAGCGGACAATGCCGCCGTCTTCATTGGTATCCCGCAGCTCGCACTGATCGAGAATGAAGAAGTGGTCGGCCGCCTTCCGCGTTTTCACCCAGTCGGTCATGATTGCAGTCGGGGAGGCTTTCACTGTGAGCGGGCGCACCGGCAGTGACCCGAGGACTTCGCGTAATGTGGAAAGAAGATCTTCGGCGCGGGCAGGGCTGGACGAGTTGACCAGGATCAATCCCTTTTTAGGGATGATGGCTGCGAAAATTGAGGCACGACGAATGAAGGCGCGCGGTAGGAAGGCTTGAATGATCTCATCCTTGATCTGGTCGCGTTCTTTTTTGTAAACCTTGCGGGATTGTTCGAGCTCGATCTCTTCGACTTTCTCGGTTACGGCATCACGTACCACGCTGCCCGGCAGAATACGTTCTTCTTTACGGGCAGAAATAAGGATGAAGTCACCGCTGATGTGAACAAGTGGCGCGTCATCGCCTTTGCCATAGGGAGCCACGAAGCCGTAGGTGGTGAGTTCTTGGTTTTCGCATGCTCGCGCTTTTTTTGTGGCAAGTGCCGTTTCGAGTGCTTCGACGTTGAAAGCAGCTTCTCCATTGAGCGTGTACACGAGCAGCTTTTTGAACCACATATCCAATTTCCTTGCGATGTTATCCGGCCGTAGCCGGATTGGTTTTTGAGAGGGGGGAATCAGTTCGTCTGGTCGTACTGGCATTGAGCTTGGTCGGATGCAGTGTTCAGTGACGCCTGTAGCTCGTCGCCTTTAGCAAGGCATTCCTTCAAGGCCCGATGAGACATCTTTGCGGTGTCGATTGGCTTGCTGAAACCTTTACCGAAAATCCAACCAAGCTCGGCAATGGCTTTGGCTGCGACTTCATCCCATCGCTCCGTCAGGGCAAGCCAATGAGGGCTGACCGTGGCCATGTTTTTAAGCCTTGTGCGCAACTCAGGCACTGCGTCAAGCAGCAATAGGCAGCGTTGGAAGTCATCCAGCCCCAATGGGTGATCAGGCTCGCATTCAATGCCGACGGATGTGTAGGCGATGCAAAGGCTTGAGAGGCCGACGTCTTCAGTTGACGTCCAGGCCAACACTTTCCTTTCTAGTGTTTCGTAAGAGGCTGACATGTCCACAGTGGGCAGTTTGGCCACCGTGGTCTGTGCGGGATTTGAAGTAGGCTGTGAGGGTGTTGATTGCGCCTCCAAACCGGCCAGCTGGACTTCCCAGCCGTGATACCAGGCGAAAGCACAATACATTGCAGGATCGCGCGGATCGCCCTTCGCTAAATGGTGCGTCAACTGAAGGTTCAACTGCTCTTGCCAGTCCTTGTTCTTCCAGTCGTCCGTGAAGCCGTCAGTCTCTTGTGCTGCCTTTGCTCTCTTCAGAAGGGCGCTGCTGAAATCTGTAAAAAGTGTTTCGAGTTCCTCGCTTGAGGAAAGCGAGACCGGCTCTGGTTCAAAGCGCTTCAGTCGTTCGATCTCATTGATGAGATCCCCCAATGCTGCACCAGCGGCCACGAATGCTGAGACCTTCTCCTCGTCACCCAATATTGAGATGTCGGCGGTATCCATTGTGTGGGCTGCGTGTGTCCGTAGGTCATCCAGTGAGTAGGTACCGCCGAACTTAGTCGTCATCAGGGCTCCCTTGATATCAGGTCAAGCAATGGTCAATCATAAACAACGATATTAGTACATGATACCGAAGAACTCAACGAGGCTTCCCTGATGATCCTTTGGTTTGAATACCTAGGCGCGCTTGCAGGGATAGCGGGTGCGCTGCTGGCCGCCCGCAATACCAGGTACTCCAAATACGGTTGGATTGGATTCAGCATGAGGAATGTGTTTTTGACCGTGTTCCCGGTGCAGATAGAGGCGTGGAGGGCTGCTTTTTCAGCTTCTGATTAACCCACGCCCTTGGGTGTACCCGTGGTGGATAGGCCCAGTGCGGGCCCGGTCGAGGGTCTAAAAATCTGTAGGTTAGTTAGTTAATTAGTTATTAATTGAAAAATTATCGAACGATGCTAATCTGTCTTCCTAACGTACACACCCGACAGGAAAGACAAATGCGCCCATCCACCGTCACCGACCAAGAGATCATTGATGCGGGTAACCTGATCCGGAAGGATGGCGGGCGCGTTACTGGCTCGGCCATCCGGAAGCAATTGGGTCACAAGGGCAATGTCGAACGCTTTAAGCGCGTGTGGGAGGCCTATGTCGAGGGTCAAGGGCCTGCTGGCGAAGTTGAGGTGCCTGCGCTGCCAGTGGAGGTAGAGACCCTCACTGAGCAGCTTATTGAGCAGGTTGGTGGGGAAGTTCTGAAGCTCGCACATGCGATCAACCAGACTTCCAATCGGGTTCACGAGAAGCGTGTGAAGGAAATCACCGAGCAGGCGATGGCTGCAAACGAGCAGGCGGCCGCAGAGCTCAAGGATGCTTCTAACGCCATCGAAGAGCTTGAGTCGGATTTGGAATCAAGCCAGGCGGAGATCGAGCGGCATGAGGCACATGCTGTTGAGCAGTCCTCCAAAATTGCTGTCTTGGAATCAAACCTTGCCGAGGCGCGCCAAAGGGCTAATGAGGCTGATCGGCTCGAAAACGAAGTAGGAGATCTGAAACAAGAGCTTGCAACACTTCGCGCTCAAATCTCCGTCCATATCAAGGCTCAGGGTGAGGCTGACGCTCGTCACGTGGCAGCGCTTGAGCAGCTTCGCGAAGATCACAAAGACGCGGTAAGGGAGTTGAAGGCCAGCCATCAAGCTGAGCTGGAAACACATGCTCGCGCTCAGGTTGACGCGGAGAACAGGCACACAGCGGCACTTGATCGCTTGCGAGCTGATCACAAGGAAGAATTGAAGGAGCTGAAAGAAAATCACCAGGCAGAGCTGGAGAAGCAGGTTAGAGCCTTTGAGCAATTGAAGCTGTCTACAGATGCTGTGACTGATCTGAGCAATTCCCAAAAAACACAGCTGGCGGTGCTTCAGGAAAAGGTGCGGCTGCACGAGTTACAAATTGTTGAGGAGAAGAAAATCCGCGATCAGCAACGTGCGGATCACGCCAAGGAAATCAGTCGCCTCACAAGTCTCCTACCTAAAGCTGCCCCTAAGTCAAAGACCTGATGGTCAATGCCCAGCCCCGGAAATGAGCTGCGGGCAGTCGCAGCTCAGATAGCTGCAATCACCCGACCGACAAAAGTGAGATGCTGGAGCGGTAAATCGGGATGCAGATCCCCAAGAAGAGGGGCCAGTGCTTGGCAGCCATTTGGAAGCTCGACAATTTTTCCAACATAAAACGTCGACGCCTTCACGCTGAAATACAGCAGCGCCCCCGGCCTTTCGGATTCGGTTAGAGATGCCATCGTGTTATCCCTCGACACCAGAAACAATCTCGCGACGGGATGCGAAGGGATGCTCGGCTTAAACCAGAATCCACCTGCCCGAATCAGCTTTCCTACAGGCACCTCCTGAAACTGGCACCCGACAGGTTTCTGGCCTCTGGCAATAAAGTCTTTCGCCTCGTCGCTAGAAAGCACGGGGGCGGCAGAATATTGCGCATGCGTGTTTGACGTCATGATCAGCATCGATATTTCACCGTTCAAGCATCCGCTCTGCGTCTTCCAGGCGGAGGGTCAGGTGCGGAAAGATTTCCTTGTGGGAAGACTTCAGCGTGAGCCACTCATAAGGCAGGCCTGAAATGTTGTACTTCAACGCCAGCTCGTTATACATCTCAACGAAACAGCCATGGACAGTCGCAAGGATCTCACCTCGATCTTTGATAGTCGCCTGTTTGCAGGGCTGCACATCCTTGTGTCGATAGGCGAACATGCGAATGCCGCCATACGTGGAGACTCGGTTGCCGGTAACGCTGCGATCCTCGGGGGTGTTTACCTGGTATTGCAGGAAACCGCTCAAGTAGATTGCGATAGCAAGCGCGTCACAGCGCAGCTCTATCGAGTTGGCTGTGTACTGCCGACTTTTGCGCAGCGCATCCGTTTCGCAGTAGGTACCAAAATGCGGAGTGCCACCATTGAGGTACAAGATCTGGCCATCGTACGGGCCGCGCGCTGGCATACCTTGAGGAATTGAATTTCCCTTGGCTGCTTCGACCGGACGCGTGAGCAAATCCATAAACGACGAGGCGGCGCGTTTTGCTAAGGCGCTTTGAGTTGTCTGACTCGTCTTCAGTGCATAAACGTTATTCATTCAAATCCCTCAAATATGATTCCTTGAATTCTTTATCTGCTTTCAGCTGCACCTGCTACCAGGTGAATCTGCCGGGCTTAATCCAGCATTACAAGCAACGACTGTTCGAGCGTGAAGCCTCAACCTCTCGCATTGAGAAAGCACTAGTAACTAGCGTTGCGCTCCGTTCAATTTTGTCCGCCGCGCTGTTGATGGCGTGGACTGCTTCTGGAGTTACCAGAAGCCTTTTTATGGATGCAAATTGCGCGATGGCGTCGGATGCGTCGACCCCGTCAATGCGCGCAAGCACGACTTCATCAGCGCACCTGGTTACCAAATCTTCATTCCATCGGTGGTCATCTTTGATAGGTGCCATGTCAGATCTCCGAAACTTCGATTTGATTATATATAATCATAGTAACTTTGCAAGAAATTACACGCAGAATCTGCGTATTATGGCGTGAGAACTATATTACGCATTGCACCTGGTTTTAAATTTACTTCGGTATAACATTATCAACCAATGTAATTTGCGCCAGCAACCCGGATGTGAGGAACAGATCACCATGTCAGAGAACCGATCCCAGGCCATGTCGGGCTACTTCGTAAGCAAGATTGGCAGCAACAGAGGTAGACCGCGCATCTGGCTTGAGGGGCTTCCATTGACAACGGCCTCCATCACTCCAGGCAGTCGTTACGATGTCCACATGAAGGGGGGCACAATTGTTATTCAGGCGAATCCGGATGGGTCACGCGTAGTAACTACGAAGAAGCGAGGTGATCGCGAGCTGCCCGTCATCGATCTGAACAGCACCGAGATGTTGGCGCTTTTCGACGGTATGTCTGCCGTACGGTTGGTTCAGCGCGAAGGGCAGGTGTTTATCCTGCCGCTGGCGACAGAGGTGCGTAAGAAAGAGCGGCTAAATCGGCTTCGCAGAAAGCTTGAAACCGGTGAGCCTCTAAACATCGCAAGCCTTTCACACGGTGGTGGGATCTTGACCCACGCTCTCCACAAGGGAATGGAAGCTGGTGGCGTCAAAACTCGACTGGCCATCGCGAACGAGATTCGGACAAAGCTGTTGCAACACGCCTCTCATGCCAATGATGCGTGGGATAAAAACACAATCCCTCTCGGGGCTCCTCTTCAGTACATTGCATTTGACCAGAAAGCTGTAGAACAGCTTCCGTTGTGTGAGGGCGGAGAATCGGGGCTGCCGTGTTCAGGCGCCTCGGTAGCAGGTCAGGCAAAAAAACAGACCAGTGTCCCTGAAGAGCATCCTGATGTTGGCCATCTTATTGTGAGCGCCCTGGTGATTCTCGCGCGGGTAAACCCAGCATTCTGGACATTCGAGAATGTTATCCCCTACGCAAACTCGGCCTCCGCCGCAATTCTTCGAACTCAGCTCAAAGACCTTGGCTACAAGACTTACGAAACAGTTATTGATGGCGAAGACTTCAACGCTGTTGATACCCGCAAGCGCTGGGTCATGGTTGCGGTGACTGAAGGAATGTCCTTTGACTGGTCGATGTTGCAGCAACCAATCAAAAACCCAATACCGCTGTCTGAGTACCTGGAAGCAATCCCCCCTGACGATCCCGCCTGGAGTGAGATGCAAGGTCTCAAAGACAAAATGAAACGGGATCTGGAGAATGGTAGCAATTTTGCGATGCGGGTATTCGGCGCTGACGCGACCAAAATTGGCACCATTACCAAGGGTTATCAAAAGGTACGGTCAACTGACCCGAAACTCATGCACCCGACTGATCCCAATTTGCTGCGGCAGTTCACGGCTGTTGAACATGCAAGATTCAAACAGGTACCTGAAAATCTGATCGCCGGATTGTCATCTACGATTGCCCACGAGGTGCTTGGTCAAGGCATCGTTTATGACCCCTTTGAAAAGGTAGGTACTCTCATTGCCGAGTCGCTATTGAGCTTCGTCGGCCGGTTGCCAGAGAGGCCGTCGAATGTTGGCGAGCTGATCAATGCGATGAAGTCAGAAGTAGCCGATACGGCAGACATGGTTGTAAGCGAGATTCGCAAGCCGCTGGCAGGGGTTACCTACGAAGGGAGGATCACAATGAATGACCTTGGCATGGCCATCCAAGATATCGGCAATGGCGTAGGTATCCTCCACAAAGCCCTGACACTGGGTGACATTCAGCTAGGTGAGTCGATCAAGATTCGCTACCCCACGGCGAAGTCAGCACCTCAGGTAATGAAGTTAGAGCAGAATGCGCCAGCCATCACCCCTGCGCTTGTTGCTGCAATTACAGAACACAAAGAACAGGTTCAACAGGCCGAGTTAGAAATGGAACAGTTCTCCCTTGCGCTGGCTCCCGATCCAGAGCCGTCACAGCCTCAGCGTGGAATGCGAATGGGGTGATTACGTTGCCCGGTAACTACGGTATAGTTGTCGAATACCGTAGTTACAGGTTTTGCGATGAGCCTCAGAATTGACCCTGAAGAAGCGGTAAAGCGTGGTTGGATTACCCGCGCTATCGCCGAAGATATAAAAGCGAAGAGTCGCAAAGGAGCACCTAAGGGCGGCACTCGTTCGGCCTCCGCAAACAAGGTCGACCCTCAGACCATTTTGTATGACGCTTTGTGCGTGCGTCTTCCTGGTCTCCCTGAATGGGAAAAGGAGGGGCTAATACCTGGGCGCAAGTTCCGCGCAGACATCTTCATCCAACCGAACACGATCATCGAATTTGACGGCTTTCGATATCACTCATCCAAATCCGCCTATCAGAAAGACCGAGACCGTGGAAACCTCTTTGAGGCTAGCGGATTCCGGGTATTTCACTCCTACGCGAAGATGGTTTTCGACGACGCTCTACTCGCTGACTTTGTCGAGTTGGTCGCCAGTACCGTTGAAGCGCCTCCATCAAATCATCCAGCTGTCGTTGACGCGGCCGGGGGATAATCCATGCATGTCGCATTTGCCCGCTGTCTCAAAGCACGTCTGGACTGGCTGCATTATCGTGTTTTGTGCACGTTGCCTGGCTGCGCTGAAGAGGCCAACCGCTGGAAAGAAGACGCCCTATTTGAGGTCTTCGAGGTAGCGGAAAGTGAAGCTTGGAGTAGCCATCCACGATACGGTGCACGTGTACCGCCACTCTTTTCTGATGTCGAGGAATTAGCGGCGGACTATCGGAAGTACTTCGAATTGACAGTCATCGAGCGCGACCTGCATACCGAGCTGGAAGCAAGGTTGCGTGCAGAGTTCGAGTTAAAGCAAGAACAGGAAATTATCAAGGCCGCAGAGGCGGAGCGAGTCGACCGGATGATTCAGTCTGGCAGATGGGATGAACTCGGCTTGCCCAGCCCGCAGGAGTTGTTAGCGGATCTCCTGGCAGGGAATGGCCAGGATGTTGAAAATAACTTTGTCGATTTTGATGCCGATGACGGACTGACCTATTTGGACAACCCCTACGGTGTGACTGTTGGTCTGTGCGGTATTCCGGACCTAGGTGTCTGCGCGGGGTTCCTAACCAATATCGCCCACGGACATGTGTACGGCCCGGTACCACCAGGTTGCGAATAAGGGGCGACATGCCAACAGATGTTGGCTTCCGAAAGAGATGCAGTTTTTAGCAAAAAGCTGCGACTAAAATGCCCGCAGATGGCAGGCAGTAGTGCAGCGTTTTCCGTGATCAATGGATAGCGTAGTCACGCTCAAAAGAGTTCTCTGTCAGCGGCTCAGGGCGCAAAGTCTGTAGCATCGTAAGTCCATCTGGCACACGACGGAGCGCATCGGCGATCTGCCCCAAGGTGGCGTTCGATACAAACTCCACCTGTATGTCAGGTAGACCGTCAGAATCAGGATGTACCGTATGATTAAGTATCAGATCATCCGATTTGACCAAAGCCATGAACCGGTTGAAATCAACTAGGCACTCGGCTCTCATTGAAAAGATCATAGACAAATCCTTCTGGTACTGGCGGGTGCGAAGACCGCGTCTTTGATGCCAACGACGAAGGCCGCATCCATCTGCTGAAGCCCCGAAAGGACGGGACGGTGTTGTGCTGCGAATATTACCCCAGCGATTCACAGTAACTATCAAAATCTCAGGCCATCGTTAGAGTGCCTCGTCAGAGCCCTTGTTATACGAAAGCCCACAACAGATCGAATGCATCACCTCTTGCTCCAGAGGTGATTTCACTCGATAGGGCAGTTTCAACAATTGCTGAAAATCGGGTTTTCAGTGAAAACGCTCACTTAAAAGCTCGGAAGGGAAGGTGTGACGCTGAGCCCTTAACGTCAACCCTGTGTCAGCGTTTTCAGGTGTGGATTCAACCAAAAGCCTGGTCGACCTCTAAACAGTTCAGCGCCCCCCCGGATGTATTCGAGCATTCTCTCGCCGCACAACCATGATCGGCCGTTCAATTCCGCAGCCAAGCCAGTCATGATCCGCCCCCCGTAGCTATCTACCACAAGGTCATTTTCCTCTGTCAGGAACCGGATCAGGAATTCCGGTACCGAGAATGGTTGGCCAGCGCCATGGGCAGGCAGACCTAGATCAGCAACTGCCTTCCGATACTGGAGTCCATAGGCGCACCGATGGCCACGTACCAGGACGTTGCGCGGTATTTTGCCGGGAGTGATACGCCCGTAATTGCCAGGACGAATCTTGAATGCACCATCGCCATAATTAGCAGTTCTTTTCTCTCCGCCGCTTTCCATGAGCTTGATGTGCTTGTCTGTGTGGGGCTCAAGAACCCGACGGTTATCAGCCTTCACCATCAGCGGATTTTTCGCGAACCACAAAATGGGTTCATAGCTAAAATTGAGTTGCTGCCGAGTTCGACTTGCCCAAAGTACCGGACCAGGTGGTCGGGCTGGATTCTGCCACACGATGCGATCCATCAAAGAGAGCCCGAATCGGTCACAGATTGTGAGCACCAGGCGCTCCAGATATGTTGAGCGTGCTGGCGACTTCGCGAGGAAAACGTCCTGAGTTACATTCAGGACAAGTGAGCCATCCTCGGCAAGATTGTCGATCACTGGCTCAAGGGTGGTGCAGATAAAATCGACGATCTCACGCTCGTCTGGATTGCCATATGCACGGGGCTCACGTAGGCAGTAGGGCGGGGACGTAAAGCACAGCGTAATTGGCACAGTGAGACGCTTGAAGATGTCCTCGCTTCCCCCCCAAACCGCCATTCCGAGATCTGTCCGAAAAGCCAAAAGCTTCACGCCGGGCTTGGCTGGGTGCAGATCACGTTTCGCCTCTTCCGTGAGCCTCCAGACGCCGCGCTCACCTTTCACACGCTCGATTATTTGAGCCTGCTTCAAAGTTTGCTGTATCCAGCGAATCCCCCTTTTCAGAGGGCTGTGGAGGCTTGCTGAAGCGCCGATAGGAACTCTTCGACCCAGACTATCTTTGGAGATACTGAAACGCTCTGACACGAGCGAGTAGAGCGTTTTGTTGTCGAGTGCAACGTCCGGATGCGCCTTGTACAAAGCCGCGATCTGACCTGCGCTGAAGAGCTCAAGCTGCATATTGGTTCCCGTCAGCAGTGACGTTGGTAATTTGGCGACCTATTACAGGCCGGAGACTGCCTTCATCTCGGACTCGCCCCCATCCCAATTGATGGACTTGATCGCCTGATGGATTTTTTGAGGCCCCCAGTTGCGGTAATGGCCATAGGCGGAGTACGACGCATACTTTTTGCCGAACCGATCCTCTGCCTTGACCAGCGAAGAAATCTCGCTGGCTACCCACCAGCGGTCATATTTGAACATTTCATTGTCGATCCAGAACTTGCACGACTCGATGGTGAAGAGAAGGTTGTAGGCGGCTAGAGCTGCTCGGGCGAGAGGGTCGTCGCTGTTCTCGCTGAGCGTCTGCATTACAGGCGCATACTTTTCCTTCACCTGGCCACGTAGTCGGCGCGCCCACGGAATCATCCTAGGGGTGCCTTTGAGCTCAGGAAGCTCGATAGCAAAAGACTTGGTTTCCGAAGTAGACAACCAACCGATCAGCTTTTCCGTGCAATCAGGGCAAAGCGTCTTACGGGCATCGGATTGCTGCATCATCGCGTCCTTGCTGTTGCGGGCGCGATCAAATGTGTATGCAGCCTGATGTCCACAAAGGCGAGGCACTACTGATGAACTGGTATGTGGCTGCATGAAATCGGCTCCTGAATAAACTACGGTATAAGTCCATTATAAACGAGTTTGGAGAGCTGTCCAGTTCCGTGTTTTGTACAATCCACAAAACACGGGTAAGCGAGTTTCGCAGGCGCAAAAAAATCCTTCAGAGACGATCTCAAAATGCTTTGGGTGATCTGTGGGAGCTTGCCAAACAGCAGGCCGGGTGAGGGGGATTAGCAACTATGCGTAACGGCTGTCGGCTTCTGAAATAAATGCAAATTTCGGAAATTGCTGCGACAAAAAAGCCCGCATGAGCGGGCTTGTGGTGTACATCGGCGGGATTATCCTAGCCCTGGCAGTCATCAACTGGCATTGGAATTGGTTCAGGTTCAATTTCTTGCCAAGAATCATCCTCACAATAGCCACCTTCCCCCATCGAATCCCAGCGACCCCAACGAGCATTGTATTTTGCAATTGTCCACTTACCGTCTTCTTTAACGCGATAGAAGCCACTGGGTCGCGGGCTAATCGGCTCGGTGGGTCTCGGCCCAACCAGGATCTTTTCACCAATATTGAAGAAGGCAACTTCCTCCCCGGCTTCTACCCGAGCATCGGCCTCTTTCAACGCGCATGCAGCAGCAGAATGCTCGCCGAAAATCCTGGCTCTGGCTTCCAGAGTGGAGCGTGGAATTTCCGTGGCTCCGGGTGGCAGTGTGTTCATGGTCTTTTTCCCTTAACTCGTGGTTTTCACGTCGGTGCTGTTAGCAGAGGCCTTTCGCTCACAGCGAAGGACGATCATCAAGCCAACCAACATCAAAATCAGGCCCATCCACCAGCTACCGAAAAAGAAAGTCAGATAGCCCAACTCTAAGGTTACGAATGCGCAGATCCCCAACTGTCTAAAGCCTTGGGATGCACAGACTTTGCCGGCTATGGCCGCAGTGAGAAACAAAACTATATGGCTCAGAATTGTGAGCATCGAAATTTCCTACTTACGGCTGTGTGTTGTGAATACCTGAACGAAACGATGAAAGGCGATCACCGGATGACGGCGCGGTTCTGTTTTCACAGCGATACTCAATCCAGATTCCCATGGGATTTTCCCGTAACTCAGTGCTCTGTTTTCAATGCCCGCAAGATTGCGTCTTGCAGGATCTTCGGGCACGCCCTGAAACGTTCGATCAGCAGTGTTTCCTCTGCTGGAAATTCACCTGACAAAACGAAGTGAACGTTGCCACCGGCTTTCAGAAACGCTTGTAAAACTTCACTACCTGGGAGCCCGTTGCCTTGCTCATAGCGACACCAAATCTCCCGAGATATGCCGCAACGCTTAGCCATGTCAGCCTGAGTGAGGGCCAGGCGCTTACGTTCAGATTTCAGCCTCGCGGCAATAGTTGGCATCGCCCGACTACCTCCTGATGAGTTTCCTACTCGTTCGCTTCTCGTTCCAACTGATCAACTTTACTGGCTGTGGCCTTTGAAGCGATCTGTGCCAAGCGCTCACGCGCGTCCTCTGTGAGGACTCCAGCGTCGAAGAGGCCCAATGCGTAGCCTTCGGCACGGCCACCAGCATCAAGCGCAGCACCTTGGCCATCAGAAACTTCGATCAGGCCAAGAAGCGAAGTCCAACGTGCTTCCTGCTGATGATTCAACTCAGTTGTAGCCATCGTCTCGCCCTCTATTATGCGGGCGCGTAAACCACGCCCTGGTACTGCCGAAGCCCGCACGAGGGCGGGCAGGGATTACAGAAAGTCAGCGATCTTACCGGCGCAGATCAACGTGTCGTAACAGAGAGTGTCCTTCCTCGACGATTCGAGCGGGCGGCTCAAGTTCGTCGGCGGCGTTGGTGGTGTCTGTGGCAAATGTCATGACTAAGTCGCTTCTGTGCAGCGCTTCAGCAACGTGTATTGCCGCTTCGGTACCGAAGTCAATCGGAGAGCCCAAGTAGAACCATCCCGTATGGTCATCTGGAGTTGGCGGCGATATCACGGAGAAGAAAATGTCACGCTTAGGCGTTATGCAGTCTTTGTGGGGGCCCGGCTGGACAACTATCGGCTGCATGCCTCCGCCGCCATTGGGATTCCTCAGAACATCATTTACGAGCTGCTCGATCTCACCGGGGGAATCCGTTTGTATGTAGAAGCGCTGGTAAATTTTCATGATGGTTTCCGAGCACAAACGATTGGGAGAGTCAGTAAACGGGCGTTACGATTTGCCATGAATTACCCATGGTCGGGCGGCGCTTTGGGTGGCCAGGCGGTGCTGCAACCTGACCTACCGCATCGTTGCCAGATAGGGATCGATTCCGCAGGCAATGGGTCACACATCATTGCCTGAAGGCCGCAAGCAGGTTTTCCATCGGCCTTCAAAACGTGGGCCTTTTTGGGCGTGCGGACATCGGGATTGTTTAACCAGCTTGCATCCCGAAATGCGGCTTCGACGGAATTTGCCGTCATGGTTTTCTCCAGTCCAATCGCCTAGGGTATTCGAGCGAGTCTTTCATCGGCATCAAATACGTATCTGAAGCTCCCAGCTGCCCTGAGTCAGCGTGAACGGTTTGTCCAGCACCTCTGGCACCAGGGCGAGAATTACCGGCCGAATCTGATTCACAACGGCCTTACCACGGCCAATCTCTGAAGAGAAAAAACCAGCGACCACATTTCTTGGATTCGCGCCCTTCACATCAATGACTGTAGTGCTCTCTGGATCTCTGAATGTGAGTTGGTAGCTTTGCACCATCTGAAATTCGCCTACTCCCGAACGCTTTTGGTTGCCATGAACTCAGTCATCCTTGGGCTGTTTTGTCAGATCGGGTAAACCCATGACAGCGTCGTCCAAGAACGCATCTCGGTCAGGCCTTGAACCGACTCTGCTCATCCACACGGGGCCGCGCCCCCACCTCTCCGCCAAGGTCAAACCATTCCAGCCGCGATTGCGGTACTCGGCTTTGAATTCCTCAGGCGACAGTCGTTGATCTGTCACCTTGCGTGGTGTTGGAAGCATGTCAGCCAACGCCAGAATTAGGGCGCTGGCGCTTGGATTTGGCCCATGCTTGATTTTCAAAGCCAGCATGGCTAGCTCTTCTTTCGGGTGCACAGCCATCTCATCCAAGATGCCGATATTCACCTCCCGAACGATCTCATCATGCAGGGTCTTACTCATACCGTTGATCCTGATTCAGAATTGGTTGTTCCATCGCCTAGATGGTTGAGGGATACGACTGAAAAATGCTGGTCGAACAACGAGATATTAAACAGCAGGATAATAAATGGCAAACAAAGATATATAAATGGCTAAGCTGTTTTGGTGTGCGCCGCCACTGCAAGGTCTCATTCTGCGTTGCGAGGTAGAAGACAAGCGGGTCTATGAAACCTGCCACAGCTGATCCAGGCGGGTGGTATAGCTCTGGCTCATCAACTCCCTGCGCATTGCCCACTCAGGTTCTGAAGGCACGCTGGCGATTCGCAATGTTCCTCGGCCCCACCGGCTGTTGATCTCATCAAGAACGCCCATGACCTTTTCGGTTGCTTCCGGTTGTGAGGTCGCAAACAGGTCATCGGTATACTCGCCTCGCTGACACAGGTTGAGTAAAAGCACTTCGGCTTTGCTGTAGTTGAATCCAGGTCGAAACAATTGGTCGAGAGCGCCAACTGCTGCTTTGGTCAGGAGGCGAATGTCATCAGTTGGGTAGGGCAACTCGACCAGCACACCATTGGCATACTTGGCTTCCTCAGGGTTAAACATTCCCGTTCGGATGCTGACCCGGATCTTCCGACACAGGGAGTGCTGAGCCCGAAGCTTCTCGGCCGCGCGCATCATGTAGGTGACCACCGCCTCTTTGATCGGGGACAGTTCCTTTAGCCGTTTCCCAAATGCGCGCGAGCAACAAATTTCTTGCTTAGCAGGCGCAGCGTCTTCCAGCTCCAGGCAAGAAGTGCCGCGAAGTTCGCGCGCGGTCTTTTCAACAACCACACTGAATTTCTTGCGCAGCATCCGAGGGTCTGCCTGCGCCAGATCCATGGCCGAGTTAATTTGAAGTTCTGCAAGATGAGCCTTCATTCTGCGACCGATGCCCCAGACCTCAGCGACGTCGGTGTTGCGTAGTACCCAGTCGCGCTTGAAATCGTCACAGATGTTCACCACCCCACCTGTTTGCCCTTGAAGACGCTTGGCAGTGTGGTTCGCAAGCTTTGCGAGAGTCTTTGTCTTCGCAATGCCCACGCCTACGGGTATTCCGGTGCAGCGAAAGATTGTGGATCTAATACGGCGGCCGAAGGCGTCCAAGTCACCCGGTATACCGGTTAAATCGGCAAAAGCCTCATCAATGCTATAAACCTCACAGGCTGGAACCATAGATTCGATCAACAGCATGACGCGCTCACTGAGATCGCCGTAAAGCGCGTAGTTACTTGAAAAAGCAACTATCCCGTGCCGCCGTAACTCGTTTTTGATCTGGAAGTATGGCGCTCCCATTTTCACATACGGTTTCGCGTCATAGCTGCGCGCAATCACACAGGAATCGTTGTTGCTAAGGACAACAATAGGAGTCTTGGCCAGGTCGGGGCGGAACACGCGCTCACAGCTGGCGTAGAACGAATTCGCATCAATGAGGCCAAATACTGGCTCGGGCTTAAGCATGGCTACGCACGCTAAAGGTAACGACTCCCCAAGTTGTGTATTCGTCGCCTTCGAGAATGTACCGCGCGGGGAAATCGGTATTTTCTGGCATCAGTATGATGCTTGATTCGCGCAATAGTAGGCGCTTGCAAGTCGGCTCTTGATTGACGCAGCCAATAACGATGTGCCCGTGTTTCGGTTCTATTGACCGATCTACGACCGCGAGGTCACCGTCAAAGATGCCTGCGCCCTCCATGCTCCTACCACCGATCCGCACAAGGTAGATATGTGGTGCTCGGATGTTCAGCAGCTCATCCAGAGAAATCTTCTGTTCGATGTGATCTGCGGCGGGCGAAGGGAAGCCAGCTGGTACCTTGTGGGAAAAAAGAGGTAGCTTGATCCCGGCTTCTGCCAGCGGGCCAAGAATGGTGACGCTCATGATTAGTGCCTTAGGCGGTGCTGTACGAATATACAGTAAACTCACGCTTTCCCGGCCGGTCAATCGCTGGCACGAAATTTCGACGAGTGACCATCGCCCATCGGGGGGTTAGCGGTTATGGCAGGCTTAGAATAAATATCCCCGACAGCAATTAAGATTGCACAAAATTATCTATATGGATAATCTCGTTGAGGGGTTTGGTTTGGTTCGGCAGTACCACTTGCCGAGTTTGTTGAGCGACAACAATGAGCGCGCTGAAAAATGCGTCGATTAGGGAGCAATCGACTGTTGTCACTCCAAGACCGATTTGTTGAGAGAGCGTCGAGCCCCCCGTTAATCCAATCATGGACATCCACCAGTCAGGGACACATCTAGATTGAAAATGAAGCCCATTATTATTGCGCTCCTGGTATCAGTGGCGGCCAGCAATGCAGCGGCCGAAGATTGGTTCAAATCCTTACATGATGAGTTTCGAAAGGACATGGGGCCTATGACGTTTGCATTCGTACCTGGGTACAAAGTGTCAGTCGATGGCCGCAATGCATTTCCCATTTACGGCTACGGTATTTGCCCGAAACCGGTGACCGCAAAGGTGTTCGTGTTGGGAGGTGGGTTCGATTATCCAGGAATGGGGCGGCTTGGCTGCGTTGTTGTTGAGCCGGGCACAAAGCAAGTTCTTGTGCGGCGTGTTCAAGATGGTCAGGCGGTCGTAGAGCATTGGAGGGTTGAGATTAGTGACGAAACCCTTCGTCTCTGGACTCCTGACGATAAGCCCGTCCTTGGTGCTGCGCAGGAATAGGTTCCGGAACAAGCAAGCAGGCAAACACAAACAAATTTGAGGAACCAGCGATGGCTGAGATGACTGACCCGCATGATGGACTGCTCAGTTTTCAGGAGGCACTACGTGGTGGGCGGATCGCCCCCATCGCGTGTGAGCTGCATCCGGATCTCTATGTGTTGAAAGATTACAATGTAGACGGGGCTCGACTCACTTACGCGCTGATCGAGATGGGCGTCGTTAAGGCGACTGCCGTCTATGTGCTGTCGCAGCCTATCGACGACGTTCAATGCTTTGCGCTTGGGTACGCTGTGGCCAAGCCGTTTCGTAATAAAGGCCTGGCAAATGTTGTGCTAGAGAAAAGCGTATCGGAGCTCCGGCACGGCTTGAGGAAGAAACTCCAAAGGTTCTACGTCGAGGCGATAGTTGGGGTGTCCAATATTCCCTCGCAGCGTGTGGCGGAACGGTTTCTGTCTGCAAGCCCAAGGCCTACAACCGACAACATTTCCGGTCAACCCGCGTTTGCATACTGTCGCTTGTTCGATTGATCCAGCATGCAAGCTCTACGAAGCAACTCCAGATTGTGTCTTGTTGTGCTTTAAGGACTTATGACCCACACTTCTACACACAGCATTTGGCATTGGTTTAGTCACTGTAGGGCTCGTACCGCAAAGTCTTCACCCCTACAGAAACGCTGTGACCCTGCCCTCATCGGGCGGGGTTTTTTATGCCTATCGAAATGGTTGGATGAAAAAGCACGACATTGAACAGTGACTGGCAATGAAATAATCCGTTGTTAGAAATTATCTCTGGGTATAATATTCGTCGAGTTTATTAGATATCAATCCCTGCCATTTTGGCGGTTAAACCTAAAAAACACTGGATGGAGTCACAAATGGCCCTTGAGGTTTTCGGTCTGCTCGACCAGGACGGTTGCAATAACTGCGGCAGCTACATCTTTACCGGCAGTGCTGCGGATATCAGGCGTTTAGCCAAACCCTTGCAGGAATACTTTGCGAAGAACAAACGCAAGAAGAAGGTTGAATTGCTGGCTGGAAAATTCCTACAAGCATCGCAACTTCCGCAGCCTCTCGTGCGAATCGATAAACCCGACGGCGTGATCTTCATGGATGTGCTGTGTGAGCTGGCGGAAGGGAAGGCGGCATCGAATGCAAATGCCAAGCTCTACGCCCGCCTGGCTGAAATTGTGTGCGTCTACTGACGATTGATTTCAACTGCGCCCGGCCTCGCCGGTAGTTGCTATTGGTCGGGAGCAAAGTCCGTCTAATTTTCTTTCATGCCAGGCTCGCGTCAAACATAACCAGATGAGGCGGTATTGGAGAGTAGGCACAGCCCCCTATGGCGGGTGACAGTTCCATTCGTGTCTGCGCCTGCTCTGCCAATGCAGCTTCTGAGTAAGGAATTCACATGAGTAACGATTCAGTAATCACCCACTACAACCGCCCGCCGCCGAGTACCATCCTGAATCAGCTGGTGGACATGGCTGCGGAGCATCTCACTTCAATCGGTACCCTCGCCGTACCGCCAAGCAACGAGCTGTACTCGCTTCACCAAACAGCGCTTGGACTTGAAGTCGGCCAATACCTGTCGTCCATGGGGTATTCACCGCAAAGGCGCTCTGAGGTGATTGTGGCCACCGAGCCGGGCAAGCCTGGCCACGCACTGGCGTTCCTCCTTTACCAGCCTCTGGAAGGCGTGGCAGATGCCTGCGGTGTTTCCTACATGGCCGTTCGCGCCAGCCACAGGAACAACGGTATTGGCCGGTTGATGATTCAAGAAATGCTTGCCCGCTATCCCCACGCCGAGCTCAGCTGCTTTGTGGAGAAGGTGCCGGTCTACGAAGCTCTCGGATTTCAGGTAGTGGGTCATCGGGAGACCCAAGTCCGAATGAACACTCGCAGCTACAGCGCTGATGGTGTCATGGCGGTTCTGGATGTTAGGGCGATTTACCAAATGCCACCAGTGTTGGCAATTCAGCAGCAACTGCTCCAGAAGTACGGTCGAAAAGCGATGTTGAGCGCCGAGAAAAAGTTGGAGCGCCAGGCACAGCAAATCAATCGAAAAGCCGTCGCTTTCGTGAGCGAGCGTCTCGGTGTTAAAGCGGGCGAATAGCGGAAATTGGGAGAACAGGCGTAACGGCGGGGTACCAGAGAGAGGCCCAGCCTGAGCCTCTCATTTAACGACCACGCCTTAAGAGCAGGTTCGGGGGGTCTGACGGTGGCGCGAGACTGTATCAGCCTGCAAAGAGCTCCGGCGAGGTTTGGGAGCGGGGCTTGCCGTCCGATAACGCTCCAAACTGCATCAGCTTGTGCATTCCAAGCTCGCCAGTGACAACAAATCCCGCGCTGAGAAAGTAACTCTCGTCTTTACAATCAAGCTTGATCATTGAATAGCTGCATGCAAGTGCGCTGATCATCTTGCCGAGTAGCCCTCGTTGGCGATACTCCTTGTGAACGACCACAAATCGGATTTCACAGGCTTTGCGGCTTTCAAGGAGCTGCTCTGCAAGAAGGAACCCAGCGACCCGGCCTGTACGAGCGACTTGAGCCAGGATCAACGTGAGGGGTGGGATCTCAGTCCCCGCTTGGACGTGATGCTGTAGAGCGCCAAGGTGGTTGGAAAGCTCCAGATCCCATGCACTCTTGGCCTTCTCCAACTGTTCCTGCGGCGCATCAGCTATGTCGACGCGATAGGCGTCGACATAGTTGGCCAAACCCAGATCGAGGATCTGTTCGAGCTGCTCATCGCTGAGTGATTCGTGCACCTGGGCGACCAGCAGATCCGGACGGCTACCCACGTGCTTTAGCCACCTGCTCCAAGGCCTCAATCATGGGGCGCAAAGTCTTCGCGTCAGCTCCAATGAACGTCAACGACTGGATGTTAGATGGGGCGAAGAATCGCCATCCAGACTGAACGACTTCTTGAGCCTGGCTGATGCGTACAGGTAAATCACCGACAAGCTTTGACCACATCCCCAGCTCCCGCGACTTCATGGTTTCGAGGTCCTCCCCTTTGATCCGTGCGAGATTGCGCAGGGGCTCCACCAGGTTGAGAAGGATGATGTCCTTCGCCTTTGCCTTGATGTAAGCAAGCCCTTCAAGCGTGGCCACCGGCTCATCCTTTGTTGGCCAGCCCAGACCATCACCATGGTGACGATTAGAGGTTTCAAAGTAGATGTCCGCCTCTTTTTTCGTCATCGGCCGGGGCCGGGTCACTACGTTGTTACCTCGATCAGCCCGAACCTTGAGCACTGAGAAAACGTCAGCTCCGATAGCTCCCATCAGTCGCTGTTTCAGCTCGACGAGAGATCGGTGATCTGCTTCAAGGCTGTCCAGTTGCAAGATGAGATTGGGGAGCACGGCCTGAAGTTCGCGGATCGAAGCTATTCGCCGGATACGCACAAGTGCCTGGTCGACTCGGCGGCGTTCCTTCGTGAATTCGATACCGAAGTGCTTCTTCCCGCAATGACCACCGATGTTGGTTTCTTGGCCATCGCTGGTGGTGATCAGGTAGCCATGAAGGTGCGGAGTGCGACATGACGCGATACCGCAAGGAGCACTATCAGAAAAATCAGTCGGACAAATCACGCTGCCGAATCGACGGCTGGCTTTGGGGTGGAAGTGAAGCGATGGGGCGTACAGTGGCCGCGCGAGGAGCTCATCGTAAGATCGAATCAAGGGGATTTCTTGGCCCAATTGCTGTGTCCTTCTGCATGGATAACCTTGGATTTGATGGTGGCAGAATAACTCCTTTTTGATGGCGCTGTATGCATACACAGTCCTGCCTGAGTATTGATCTGGCGATTGAGCTCTGGCACCCTAACGGCGGTCATTGCAGTGGCCTGTCACCCGTTATCGCAAAATGCCTCCGGCATACTGCTGTTCAACACACTTTCTCGCGTCTAGCACTTTCGAGGCCTGACGTGGGCGGTAAACGGGTGACGCTCGCTATGAGGCCAGAGAGAGCTGCTATGACTTCTTCGATTCAGTCCCCCCGCACCCTCAATGGGGTTAAACACCGCGCATCCCTGCTTGAAAAAACTGAAGGCTGCACTCGAACTCAGGCCCTGAGCCTTGCATCGCAACAGGCAGGTCTCGCTAACTGGAACGCTGCGCGTAAGGTACTCCCTGAGTCGATGCCGGTGGTCTGCATCGAGGCCAGGTGGATAGACCGCGCCAATGGACAGCAAGGTACCGAGACTCTCACCTACCCATTTACCAGGCACGTGGGCGAGATGTTCGCGCCTCGCAAAGCTGGCCCCCGGTTGGCCATGTTCTACCTTGCGGGCCCAGACCTACTCATGACCAAGGAATTCTCATCGAGTCAGGCCATGGCCAGAGGATTGGCCGTTGAGGCCTTACGGGCGTTAATGTTCATGGAAGTGACGGGATTGAAGCCTGTGAACAAGGCCGGTCCTGCCTACCCACGGAAAAGGCAGACGTACCTCGGCAGAACTTACTACGAGACGCAGGCGATACCTGGCCAGGATCATGTGAGTGTCTGGTACGACCCTAAATCGAAAGGGTACGTGATCGCCGATGAACCGTATGTTCATGACGTCGACCACCGCCGCGCAGTTGAGCGTGCCAATTGGTGCCAGTCGAACGAATACCTGATGGTTAAGCCTGCTTGGAGAGGGATGTACAACCCCGATGGCGGAGCGCGAATTCATCTTTTCACCCGTAGTACCAGCAAGATCGATCTAGGTGACCTTTCGCAACGCCTTGAGCAGCTCCCTGACGATTTCGGTCATGAGGAATGGAAGGGCGCTTCGACTGTACGGGAATACCCGAGCTTGCTGCGGAAGACCCTTAGTACGAGTGGCGCGAATGCGTAGTTGAATATCTAAGGGCTCGACGTGTCAGTCGAGCCCCATCCGAATGGAGAGGGAATATGGCTGATGAGTTGAGCTTCACGCGTCCGACGATCTTGGCTGGCGCTGTCCTGCTTGAACGGATGACACAGGCAAAATTTGATCAGATGGTTCAAAGGCTCAGCTTGAATAGCCTCGTGCCATTTGGCGACGGCATCAGCGTTGCCAAAAAGGTGGTTCAGCTGAGCCACCAGGTGCTGCTGAACCCAGATCAGCGAGTGCTCACCAAGGACGGATTGGTAACGGTTGCAGAGGCCTTAGTGCGTGAAGCCGTTGCATTGATGTATGACGGCGTAACAGATCCCACCCAAGAGAACCTGCGGCGGAGCTTGGCGAGAGACGGTTTCGTGGTTTCATGGGATGCCGGGGAGTGCGCCCAAGGTTCTCCCCCATGGCTAAGACGATCACTGCCAGCGAGTGTGGATCTCCCGGATAGCGATGATGAGTTGCATCGCTTGCTCAAACATTACGGCATGCAGGTAGCACTCGCTCATCTGGATCAAGCCATCGACTGCCATACGCGCGGCGATTGGGCTGCCGCGAATGCCCAATTTAGGACATTCATGGAGCAGCTGATCAATAGCATCACCGCAGCAGGATTTTCAGCACAAGATGCCCCCTCGCACACGTTGAACAACCGAATCCAACTACTCGGGAAAGAGGGGTTTCTGTCTGAGGTGAGGGGAGAGTGGGGTGCAGATGGAAAGGGGTACATCCAAGGGTTGTTTCGCATGCTTCACAGCGACGGATCGCATCCGGGCATCTCGGACGAAGAGCATTCAACCTTCAAGCTTCATCTCACACTGGTTACGGCAAGAACGTTATTGCGAAGGTTACAAATGGGGCGGGTTTAAAGCACCGATGGTAAGGATATTTCTGGAAAGATCGGGAAATATACTTCATTATGTTGCGGTCGAAATCTGCCCTTAATTGGTGTGCGCAGATAAAGGGTACCGGGGTTCCGGCCAACGATTTTGGAGTCGAGACATGAGTAACGCTGCGAAAACGGATCTTCAAGGTCAAGTCATTGCTTGCCCCCAATGCGAGAACGCTCAGCATTTTACAGTTACTACATCACGGATTACGGATGATCAGTGCGTAGCCTTTCTAGTATGTGAATGCGGATACGATTCTACCCACGATATGGAGGTTGTTCGGAGGAAGGTTCCGTGGGATGCGAGCGAGGAGGAAAAAGCTGCTGAAGCGGCCGTTTCGTGGAATCGAGGTATCGATATCGATTTAACCGCCGAGGAGCTTGAAGAGTGGAGTCTGGTCTCGGGTTGTAAACGATTGGCTAAAATCTATCCGGAAAAATCACCATTTTGGAAGGTTTGGCGCGCAGCTGCGATTACCTCTCAGCCTGTGTACAACGCCCAGATGCCTGGTATGACGCCTGGTAAAGTTGTCAGTAGATGGGGAAATACCTCTTCTAGAGGCTTCCTGAACGTATCTGTAAACGATGATGGTTCGCTACTGGTTTCAGAGCCCGAAGAGCCTATGACCGACGAAGAGATTGAAGAGTGGGCGATACAAATGACGGAGCTCTTCAAGGACTCACCCACATTGTGGCCGATGTGGCGGAATGCGTTGGTTGCTGCCTACCCTGCATTCAGAAACGCGAGTCCCTTCAATAAATTTCATACCTTGGCGAGTCGTTGGGCATTTGCGGCTAGGGGCGGATATCTGAAGGTCGAAATCAATTCTGAGAGTGGTCTAAGCGTCATTGTGGACGTGCCATGATCGCCGTCCGAGATTACAGCGTGGCACAGGCCGAAATGGAGCGCAGATATGAAAGACAATGATGACCTGATGGCGAGTATTGATGCGTTGTTCATTTACGAGGAAGAGAAGAAGACGGTCCCGCTATCTGTAGAGTTGGTCTCGCAACTCGCCGACCGGAAGGACAAAGGTTTTGATTGGCTGCTTGCTGAATCAAAGAAGCTGGCGAAGGCGATCAGATTGGAAATCGCTGTTGAGCTCGCGATTTTCACATTCAAGGACGGCAGTCAGCTGGCGCTTTTGCAAACCGGCGAATGCTACGCCGTGGCATCGAGTTCTGATTTCTGTAACTCGAAAATAGTCGACTGGCTGCTTGAACGCGGAATCGGGCTCAAGCCGAAAAGTTGAACCGGGAAGAAACTTTGTTAGGGGCCGCGACTAGCAGGCCCCGAACAATCATGGCTGCGCCCGGATGCTCAGCCCCTCAGGGCTCAAGAACAACGAGTCGTTTATTGAGAGCAGCGTTCCGCCATCGTCCCATTGCTGGATACTGAGTAGTGTGGAATAGCCGGTTTCATGCGGGAGCTTTTCCACATGATGGATGGGGAGCAGCTCGGAGCTTCCATTGAGCTGTAGATGAAAAAGCGGTTTTCCTTTCACCAGCCCGGTACCGCGCTCGACCTTGCCTAACTCACGTTCGATGAGTTGAAGCTGGTTTATTCCTTCGTCACTCAAACCACTGTTAGCCAGGTTGCCCAGGAACAGCAACGAATTGAGCATCCAATAGTCAGATGAGACAGAACTCGCCCAGTCATGGTCGTACGGCTTTTTCAGTGCGTGCTTATACGACTCCAGATGGCCATAGGCAGTTTCGACAATCGTTTGATCCAGGTGCGGGAGTGACTGTTCGCCACCCAGATCCGCGCTCTTCAATTCCTTCACCTGGTGATCAATGTTGTGAAGCTCCGCGACAGCATCCTTCGCCGTGCTTTCCGGGGCGTCGTCTAAGCGCATGAATACTTTGGTCGTGCAAGATGCCAGTGTCGTGGTTCGTCCAAGCAATAAGTCAATAAAGCGCTGACCTTCTTCACCATGCATCAGGACATACGCTTTCTCGATTTCCTCGGGGATTACTACTTCGAGGCCAAGTGCTCTTGAGTGGTGGAAGCTGAGAACCATAGGTTCCATCGCTTTCAAGGCTGCGACCGCCCTCTGAGCATCAGGGGTGATTTTATAGAATTCATTCATTGGCTATTCCTGTGATGTATTTGATCCTGGCCCTTGAGCATATTTCATAATCAACACTATCTTTTAGATCCGAGTAACAGCGGCAGAATCTCTGCTGCTCTGGCCTTGATGTGGGCATGTATGAGGTCGCCAGCTTCGCTTGGGCCGGGGTTGACCTCTATACAAATCCCACCATTCGCACGAGCCTTCTGTAGCGGCCGCTTGATGTAAGCGAAGGAGAAGGTCGTCCCGACACTCAGTACGACATCAAATTGTCCGCATGAAATTCTGGCCAGCGTATTCTGAACAGCTTCCGGAATCATCTCGTTGTACAAAACCACGGATGGCCGGATCTGCCCATCGCATGCTGTGCAAGAAGAAGGTGTTTCACCGGCGCTGAGATGCTCGGGCCAGGTGCTTATTGCACCGCACGACATACAAGACACCTCGCGAACATTTCCATGAACTTCAAGAACGCGGTTGGTTGGGCTACCCGCCTTAAGGTGCAACCCGTCTATATTTTGGGTCATCAGCCAGCAGTTAGGGTGCTGGCGCTGATACTCGGCAATCGCGAGATGCCCAGCGTTAGGAAGCGCAACGCGACTTGCCTGCTCAATCGCCGAGAGATGCTGCCAAACTACCACCGGGCGTTGATGTAGCATTATTCCCGATATTGGGCTGGCCGCTGGTGTAACACCGTTGTACATCCCGCCAGTACCCCGATATGTGGGGAGACCCGAGTCGGCAGAAATACCAGCCCCGGTGATAATCAGCACCGACTTCGCCTGCTTCAAAGTTCTGATGGCGAAATCCAATTGCGTGCCTTCGGCGATGCTGTCTAAAATTTCTGGACGGGGCATAGAAGCAACGGTATCAATCGGCGGGGTAGACGCCTCGGCCTCGCGCCGGAAGGCGTCAGAATGCGACCTGCGTCCTCGTATGATCCAGTTGACACCCACAAGGATTGCCAGAAGTGCAAGCAACCAGGCAAATTCGCTGATGGACGAGGATGACGTTGCCTGGGTGTAAACGGCGGCCTCCTGCTGTGGGATATGTTCAATCATCATGCTTCCGCTGTGGTAATAGGTGTGCTTTTACTGACCCAACCACGCGTATTACGGCGAGGTTTGGTTTGTACCTGGGCGGAGTTTTCCGTGATTAGTTGGCCAGCTCGTTGCCAATAGCAGCAACGCGTTTGTGAAAGTCGTCCGTAGCCGAGAATCGCGTAGCAACGCGGTTCGCCAAAGCCGATAGGCGTTCGCGTCGGGAACGGCCGACCCCAACAAAAACGTCAATCAGCTCCGGAAGCTCGCGGGTGTCGAAGGCGATTCTCATGCCATCGGCCAGAACGGTGCTAACGATGTAAGTCATGTCAATTTCTGCTTTCAACACTGTCCCTACCAACACGGTTTCACCGCTTGCCAGCACAGCAGGGGCTTGAGGTCCTGCACGGTATTCGCTCGCCATTTTCTGCATGCTATTTTCCGTTAACGGTTTGTCTTAGGTGCAATGGCACCCAGAACGAGCGAATGCTCGGCTTTGGACACATCCATGCTTTCAGTACGACCGTCCTGCCATCGCACGTCGATATTCAACTCGGGGGAAGTGGGTGCGCTGTATTCGCGCAACGCGGCGGTGCCAGCTTCTTCGACTGCGAGTAGTGCAGCACGTCCTTCAGAACTCATCCCGCTGCCACTCATGTGACCGAACTCCAGCAACGCATAGAGTTGCGCATGGTCGCGGCGGTAATCGTCCCGTGCATCGTCGTCGGTCGTGCCCGCCTTGATCTGTGCATAGAAGGCCTTCACAGCTCCCAAATGCTCGCGGGCGCGCTCTATGATGGTTTGCTCAAGCTGGGTCATGCCGGTAGCGGCCTCGGCCGTGCCATCTGAGTTGATATAGAAACCCGGCTCCTGGAGAAAACTCAAATTTGGAGTAGTCCCCTTTTCGGTGATAACGGTAATCGACGCTCGCTGCCCTGGCAGTTGCCCAACCGGCACTACGTGCAGGCGCATTTCCACGCCTTTTGGTAACTTCCATCCCAGAGCCTGTAGCTGTTCCCGCAGTTCTTCATTCAACACTGTCATTGCGCTTCTCCTGCTCGATCTGGGGGAGCAAAAAGCGTCCCTCTCCTGCGACCTCGGCCCAGCGGTTTAGGGCTGGGCTTGGGCGTTACCCGTTCTATTCCTAGAATCGTGTGCATTCGACGCCTTCGGCTTCGCAAGCCGCCTTGTGCACCCAACGGGCAAGCTGTCCACCTACGCGTACACACTCCAAATGTGCCTGCGTGAAGCTGCCCATATCGGTGATGATGTTGTAGCGGTCTACATTGCTACTTGCCGTCCTGTATTTTTCCAGCTCCACCATGCCTTCGGCACAGAGAGTCAGCGTCAGTCCTGTCGCTGGTGCGCTGGCCGATTCTGCGAGGATCAACAGAGCCGCCTTGCGCGCCTGCTCAATAGGAGGCAACGCCGCAATCGTCGGATCAAGTTGAACTCGCTCCAATGCGTCGATAAGAGCTTGCTGTGGGGATATGGTCATAATGTCGATCCAAAAGTTCGCGGACACGAAAAGGGCGTCCTTCTACTGACTTAACGTGGCTCGATCCACACCTGACTACTCATCGTCGGCCTTTTGGTCGGGCCGACTAGATAAGCGTTCTGAGTGATGATCCCATCCACCGTGTAACGGTTACCTTTCACGGTGTAACGGGCAGTATTTGGCCCCTCACCGATGAACAGCACGGGCGTATAGTTCTCTGGGGGAGGCTGCTCAAACTCGATTACGGTATTGGCCCCTTCCACAAATGCGCGCGCTGGCGTCCATTCCGGCTCAGGGAACCTGCCGTTCACGTATATCAGGTAAGTCGGGGTTCCTTTCTGAGTCTCTACCAAAGCCGTAGCCGGGGGTATAGAAGCGGCAGGGCGAACGTACAGCGCCTGAATGGCCGCGCCTGCTGGTACACCTGCAATCAAACCCAAAAGAAGCCCTGTTGTTAGTCGGTTCATGCGAATTTCCTAGACGAACAGCGTCTGTTTGAAGAAGCCGCGAGGCAGGCGATTCCGACCAGGGAGTTTGCGCAAACGCATGACCCAAAAATGCTTGGCCTTGCCCCGAGGCTCAGGTGCGGTATCGGACAAACCCAACGCTACTTCGCCTGGCAGAATCCGAATCACGTCCATGCCAAGAGAAACCAACTCAGGCGCAATGCGGTACTTCATCCTGCCAATGGTTTCAACGCGGCCACGGTCGTTAACGATCCCGCCACCATTCTTACGGAGTTGATCTTTGAGCTTGTCGAAAAACTCGGTCTTACCTTTTGCGATTTGGGGTCCCATCGTCGGCTTTATCCGTCTGTTTCGCGGACACAAAAATAAGCGTCCTTCTACGTCCTCGGCCCCGGTTTTTAGGCCGGGGCTTGAGTGTGTCTGGTGCGATTGCCTAGTCGATTACAGGCGTCGGTGCGAGCACGACAAAAACACCCAATAGCGCACCACCAATAGCAGCAAAAGGGACAGGCGTAGCACCCAGCATTCCAAGGTCAAGCCGTCCACCCGTTGGGGTTGGGATCGAGCCAAGGTGAGGGAAAAAACTCAGGCCATAGCAGATGGCTACAAATAGCAATGCTCCCCAAAGCGCTGCTAAATACACCGAGGACTTCTTGGGGCTTGGAAAAACGAATTTCATGGGGATTTCCTACCTAGGGGATGTAGTGAACTTCAAGCGCCAAATCCTGGTACTCGGACGGATCGATCAGGTCGCACTCGCGCAGCGCGGCGAGAAGTCCCAGTGCGATCCCTTGCTTTTGCACGTACATGGAGGAGGGCACCTGATCCAGCTCCGCAGCGGCCCGGCGAAAAGCAACCAAGATGCGGTCTTTCATTTGTGGGAAAAAATCGCTGATTTTCTGGTCGACAGTCTTCACGCCGGTTCCAACTTTCTTTGTATCTACCATTCCAACATCCTCTAATTTATGGAGTAGACGCCCACGATGGTAGCGGGCAGATGGGTCAGCTTTTCCGCGTTACTTCGGCTGCGAGGTCTGGGTTGCTACCAGCTGCGCCGGCACACCAGATGTAGTGTCTCGGTATTTCCGTTCTATTCGAACTTGCCAACCTGAGCCTCGACCGAAGCGAGGAATTCGCTCACGTGCTGAGGGTCATCGGACACCTCACCGACGAAGATCTGTTCCGGCGACAGGTGCATGGTTGCGTGCAAAACTTGCTCCGCTGTTGGCACTTCACCTTCTTTGAGGAAGACGGTCGTGCTGACATTAGCCAAGATGGCGTCCATGGTGGCTTGCGGGATGGGCTGGGCGCCTTCTGGCAGAAAGCTTTTCCCTTTGCCGGAGCCTGCATTTTCTGCAAATTTCAAGGACACTTCTTCGCCCGTCGAGGTTTTCGTTTTGATCGTATTCAAGATCGCTTCCTTGTTCTTGGGCGCGAAAATCACGCCTCTCCTACGGACTCGGCCCAGCGGTTTGACGGCTGGGCTTGTGGTGTACCTGGGCGTGACTTTTCTATGATTCGAACGCTGCTTCAGCTTCGATGGCTAAAACGTCGTCGTCGGTAAATATTCCGAGGTCTTTAAGCTCGCTGAGTCGGCCTTCAAGAAGCCCTTCGTTGTATGCAATCGAAACCTCATCGCGCGACTGCTTCATGCGCTCGATGAGCTTCCGCAGCTCCTGCAACTTTCTGTCGCGAATCGCACTATCGGCAGAACAGATATTCATGGATTTTTTCCTAGACCTGTTCGGGCCACAGGCTCCCTTAACTCGCGGCCTTCACCGCTGGAGTCGTCAATTTGACCGCTACGTGGTGCCCTTGCGGTGTTAGTTGCACGTACTGCGTAGGCCGGTAGAAGCGCTCCCACACGCGCTGATTAACCAGTCCCTTCCTCTCCAAGGCAGCGGCAGTGCCCCGACTGATCCCAAACCCGAACTGGCCACGGTGATACCAATTGTCGTTGTTGCCGCATGACCTGGCGACTGCAAGTGCCTCGACCAAAACTGAGGTCTGCTGTGCGGACAACTTCGGCGTGTGCAACTCAACAAGTGACATGGGATTTTCCTGCTTGTTTATGCTGGTTGTTCAACCGACAAATCGAGGTCATCACCTTCGGTGCCAGAAGGCGTTAATGAGACAGACAGGCCGTTTTCAAGCACGAATTTAATGGTGCAATGGTCGGTGAATTCGACAGCGGTGATTCGTTTGCCTTTGAGGAATTCAGTTACCTCGTTCTGTGATGAGTATCTTCCGTCGGAAGAGTCCCAACCATTAGGGAAACTTGCGCTCGCCTTCTGCACATCGAATGGCAAAAACTCAGGTGCTTCCGTTAGCGTAGTCATCGCTTCTATTCCTTCCAGCACTAGATGTTCTGTTTGGTCAGCTGTAGGCGACACCAGATGTAGTGTCGCGGGATTTTCCCTTGAACAGTTGAACGTTTTACGAGGCCGAGTCGGCCGACAAAACCCAGTAGCCATAAACGCAGCGGTGAGCGAGTCGAACACTCCCGTCAGCTTCAATAACCTCAGTTTCCCGCGATGGGTCGAATGTGTCGTGGATCACCCCATCAACCACAGCCGCTGTATGTTTACTGAGCTTCACAACCAGCCTTCCCATCGGTAACTCGCCGTGCGAAAGGTGCGTGGTACATCCCTTGCCAACGTGCATCGTTGGCACCCAGGTAAACCCTAGGTCGCGCATGAAATCTCGAAACCATTTACGTCGGGTATGCACTCCGCGTCGCGCTGTCGCGCCCTTACTGCCGCGTTCGGCACCTACCCCTTTTGCGATGGCTGCATAAACCTCGGCATAGGGAAGGACGGCTGCAATCGCCACTGCGCGCACAACACAATCGTCAGCCTGACCACGAAAGCCTGCCTCGGATCGACCGCCGTCATCGAAGACGAATGGCAGACGTTGTTTTGGGTCGAGAGCAGTCATGGCCGATATTTTCCGTTGTGTCTGTGACTGTCGGCAACCGACTCGCTGAATCGGCTCTCGACAGGCCCCGCATAAAGCAGGGCTTGCGGGTTACTTCTGCTGCAAGTGATGGGTGAAGACGCCATTTTTCCCAGAAACGGCGATAAAATCCGGCTCCGAATGGAACGCGTGCTTGAGGGCTGCTTCCCAATCAGAAGTCAACCTGCCTTGGGTCGAGCCTTGATTCTTAGTTGCCGTGATGGTCTTGACTTGTCCATTTTTCAGTATGCGATCCAACAACTGCTCACCCATGCCCTGTGCTTTCAACAAAGCGCGAATTCGCTCTACAGGCGAATTCGCATGGAGCGTCACAATCACTTTGGCACCAGCCAGCACCATCGCGATGACCTCAAAGGTAGTGTGTGGATCTCTAAGATCATCCACCACGACTAGCGCCTCAGTAAGTTGACCGGAACTAAGGATGGATTCCGTTTCAGGGACATAGCGTGCGGCTACCATTTCGGGATAGAAAAACTCCTTAACCCCGGCGTGTAAAATAGCCATTGGGTTGGCTGCATCTGGCTGCGCGAGCAAATCATCAACGATTGTCCGCGTAGTCGATGTCTTGCCTTGCCCCGTAACACCCCAAACCACGATCAAAGCACCCAAGCTGCTGGACGGGGCCAGCATCTGCCGAATACGGATGTCTGACACTTCGTGTGCAAAACTTGGGTCAACCTCCGGCGTGCTTGAGACCTTGAAGGACGCACAGGCCGCGTCCCAAGTAGGGAAGTTTTCTTCCTTTGCTACAAGCTCAAGAGCTTGGGAGTGGGTCACAGAGACGTGGAGCATACCTTCCACTGCGTTGCGCAGATTTTTAGCTCGGATCTTAAGAGTTTCTGAAGTCATTTTGCTGGTTTCCAATGTGAGCCAGGTGGACGCATAGCGTTGTCGGAGTCCTCGTTCTCGATGCCTGGCAATGGTTGCCAACAAGCTTCGTCTACTCCCACATTCACCGTACCGTACCGTTTCCGGCGAGGACGACAGGCTGTGGGCTGCCTTGTTGAAATGCTATTTGGGATGGCATCACCATGCCGAATGGCACTAACTCTTCTTCAACGACCATCACCCGCCCATGGATTGTTTTCCTCTCATTCCGTTTTGATGACTACCTTCGAACCAGCGCCAGTGATGATTGGACTGTTCGCGCCATGCGTTGAGATATTGTTGGATGACGGCGCGCAATCGGTGCTTTGCCCCGACGCGTAGGTCTTCCCATCAATGACTACGACACTGTTTTCACCAACCACGATTGGCGAGTTTGGCCCGGTGGTTACGCAGTTGTGCGCACCCGCCGTCCCCGGCACCGGACCCGTTGCGGTCTGCTTAACAGCTGTACCATCGGCCACTGGAATGCCGCCGCCCTGGCTAAGCTCGACAGGGTGGCTCGACCTTGCCGCCATGACGTCGGTACCTGCATCAATACCCCAAACAAGCAGACCAATAACGATCAAACCGCCGAAAATCCTGGCTCTGGCTTCCAGAGTGGAGCGTGGTATTTCCGTGGCTCCGGGTGGCAGTGTGTTCATGAGTATTTCCCCCCAAATTGGCGTTAGCTCAGCAATGGTGTTCCACAGCAGCCAATTGATGGCCGCACCAAACGAGAAAACCGCAGCGATGATCAGTACGCAAAGCAGACCTGGATGCCGCCGTTTAGCGCGGGCTTTGCCGAAAAGCCAAAGAAAAAGTACGGACACTGGCAGCATAAAAATACCGTGACGCAGTGGCTCCCCATGGCCCTGCGCATTCATTACCGTCGTTGCGGTAAGGCCGACGCAAAGGACAACTGCAAGTAGTCCTGATACAGCGCTCATTTTGATACTTTCTGTGTTCACCGATACTTTCCCTTAATTCGCGACCTGAACCGCAAGGGTCAATTTTTTGCAGTCTTGGCCAGCTCTCCAGCAAGCGTAGGCAGGCGAACTGCGCTCGGCCCTGGTACTGAACCCCGTACCCATCGAAATGCCGTCAAATCCGTTCCAGAAGGCCAACGCGAGACCGCTTGCGCGGTGAGGCTGGCCGGAATCGGTGAACAGACCTCGATGACCGCTGTGGTAGGCATCCACCATTGCTGCGTACTGATCGCGTAGCGGCTTACTGCGGAATCTGTTCACAGTCTTTCCTATTCTTCCAGGCCGGTCAGCGATACACCGGACTCGGCGCGCAACAGTCGCAGCATTTCCTTTTCGTACTCGTCCAGTTCGGAGCAATCGCAATTTGCCAAACCGGCGTTTATCAGCAGGTCAGCAGCAACGCGGGGCTCGTCGTGAAGACGAATGATCGAGGCGGCGGAGTAAAGAACTCCGTGATGGAACTGGGTCAGCTTTGCCATGTGATTTTCCTTGAACGCCCGGCGAACCGGGCAATGATTGCTAGTCTTCGACCACTTGGCCGTCTTCATCGACGGTTACCCATACCAGCTGGGCGGTGTCAAAACGACTGCCGTAGTAGTCGCGAGCCTGCTGCTCGGTGAAATTCATACCTTGCAGATTCATAAGCATTTTCTGGTTCATCGTCGCGTTCCTATAGGTGGTTCAGCCTTCGATAGGATCAATTCTAGTTCCGTTAAACGGAACAGTCAAAGCCTTTTTTACGCCAGTCCGCTTTAATATTTCACCCCATGACTCGACCCGATATTCCGGGCCTTCCTTAACGATTACGGTGCCAAACTCGGCGTTCAGCGCCTGCACGTAGTCGTCAATCTTGCCCTTGCTAAGTCCGGTCAAGGCCGCAACGCTGGTTGCCGTAGGGCGCTCCAGGCGGTCAATGGCCGCGAGCGTCACCAACAACCGTCCGGCGTGCCCTTTGGGGTACTGAGGAACACCGTTTTCATTCACATCAAACGCTGACATACATACTCCATTAGTACCAATAAACGGAACTATAAAGCCACCTCGAAAGCCAGTCGAATGATTTCTTGATTTACAGTCAAGTATGGCTTGCTGTGGTCGAGATAGGCCTGCCCGAGAATGGTCTGCACTGTCTCAACATCGCCGGTTGCTGCAAGTACCTTCGCTGCGAGCGAGCGCCTGCCGCTGTGGGATGAACCGTGTTTGATACCGGCCTGCCGGTAGAGCCTGCTGATTGTCTGCTGCAATGCGTCACAGGCCCGGCACACCTCTGACCCGCTGTCCAACTGGCGGTGCTTGAACGCGAGTTCAAAGGCTTGCCCCTTGTGTTCATGACCAGCTTTGAACCTGGGCGAAACCCTCGGTATTCATCCTCGCCGGAAAGCCCCCAAAGGCGCCGATGACGCACCCCAAACCACGCATCGAGCGCGGCAAGACATTTAGCATGGGTCAGATAGATATTTCTCGGCCTGCAACCCTTTGTGATGTCCGCACGCAAGTACACCTCGGGCTTGATGGCACCGCTGGGGTACAGCACGTCCGCGACCTCCAGCAAGGCCAGCTCGTTGACGCGAATGCCTGTGGTATGAGTTAGCCACAACAAGGCCACATCGCGTTCTGGCAGACGGCCAGTTACGGATGCAACGCGGATCAGGTGTTTGAGTTGTCCAGGGCGTAGCGAAGCGGCACGGCGGGGAGTCATACAGGCTCTCTGTCAGGATTGCACGGGAAACGTGCTGGATCTGGATAGAGTGGCCAACGGGCCTCCTGAATAGCTTACAGGCAAGCCCGCTGTGGTGTTCACGGAAAGTCGTAAACATAAACCGGGGCAGCGAGCGGCTATCAGCCGTTGGGATGCTCCGCTTGGTAAATCAGCGCCTCGACTAGTTTGGCCAAGTTGTGCGCCTTTTCTTCCAAGGTGATCAGGGCCTGCTGAGTACGCTCGTGCATCTGGTCGGCGTCCTTATGGTCTCCGCGCAGGAACGCTGCATCGGCCGATTGTGACGACAAGACCACGAACGCGGCGGCAATTTGCCAAGCCTCCAAAGCGGGTTTGAGCTTATCTGCATCGATCATGGTCATGGCGGCGTCCTCGACCTTCAACGGGTGGGGATTCAAGTTTAGTACGCCTCAGGGGCCTCGCAGACCACAAGCCCAAAGGTCACGGAAAATCAGGCTGGCCGCAGCTACTACATCCGAGGCGTAGGCCGGTCGCATCTATTACCAACGGCCGCCGCAGTAATTTCGGTCGATGCTACCTTGGTGCTGTCGCATTTATTTCGGGAGCCGACACCTCTCAAACTAAATCATCGCGGGTTCTTTGCGACTGACAAGTAGATCGCTAAAGCTGTCCGCATATTGCGTCAGTTCGTCTTGCTGCGCTCCTCCTTCCTCGACCTCGTACGCCAGGTGGCATACAAAGCTCTCGATGTCACAGACTGCATTTGCGATGTCAGCGGGTGTCTTGGCTTGAATCAGCCGCTCCGCCAGCACTGATGCTTCAACACACCGAGCCTCTGCGCCATTCAGCGAAGCTGGTTGGACTGATGTATGCGGGTGCTGGTTGTCTTGCTGATATACGGGCATGGTCTTTACCGGGCGAGGAGAGCGCTTTAGATCGAGGGTGCAATTAGCTCGTTAAGGACAGCTTTCGCTTTGTACTGGCTGCGCTCACCGATCAGTGACCGCCATAGAGATGTGCCTGTGTCTTCATAAGGATCTCCAAAGTCTGGTGCTGGATAAACCCGTATGCCTTCAGGGCGCTCATCTGTGAGAGCCATGATGATGTCCGAAACATCTTTGCGTGTGAGGTAGCCCTTGGCGTTATGGGATCGTATCAGCGCCTGGCTGTCAGCCGAGAGTGTTGGATATTCCTTCGCCACAATGGCATAGCCACCGGCTGTAGCCTCTTGCGCCATCACCCACGCCGACGTTGTGGGCGGTATCACAAAGAGACAGAGACCGAGGACGCAAATCCATGCGAGTGCTTGGGGAATTCGTTGCGTGAGTTTTGATTTGGTCATAGCAATGTTTGCCATAATTACAAAAGGGCTGTTGTGGGTGCAGCTGCGGCTTCAGACAGCCTATGGCTTCGTAAGGCGAGTTTTTCAGCGTAGTCAGCCCCTGTGCAGGTAGTTTCGAGCAGAAGCACCTCTTGCAGCGTTACTGCGCGGTTTCCAGAGCCGTGGATGAGGGCGAGGAGCGACTCGCACATGCTGACGACGTACACAGGGGAGTTGAAGTCAGGGTGCCGAGATTGGCTGTGTGGAATGCTCCGGCGCTTTTCCAGAGCATCGGTAATGACTTTCAGAAAGTGCTCTTGCCCATGTGACGTTATGGCTCTCTCTTCGCCCTCGCGGATAAGTAGGTCGATGACCCCAAGATGCGCTGGGCCGACGTCAAGGATTGTGACCTTTGATGCTTCGTTCATTGCTCAATACCTACTTTCTTGTGGGGAGCGTGAAATGGGGAGTACCTGGCAACTTGTCGCTCAGGGCAGGACCTCACCTGTAGCGCTACTGGCCGAGGCGTTTGAAAGTCAGAACGAAGCCTCTGTCGGCGAATGTCCAGGCTTTCGTTATGGAGTTTCCCGGCGCTACCAGCTCGTTGAATTCAAGCTGGTTTGCGACAGCTTCCGCATTGGCCAGTCGCACTGACTGATTAATGCGACCAGATAATTGAAGTGTCCCACCGGTATCCGACCTAGTTGATCAGCAGATGAGACTCTACGGATTCCAGTGAGGCGCTGCGAGCCTCAGTCAATTGTTGCCGAACCAGCTGAACAGCTGGTGTTGACGAAGCAGGAAAGCCGCACACGGTATGGGCCTCATCATCGAAGGCTGCGCGCTCTTCCCAGGTCAGCACCCCCAAAGATTCGAGTTCGTGGACGCGACCTTTGAAAATACCCAAGCGATACAACTTGGTCTTTTCGCTTTGCGTTCCTAGCCTGGCGAGATCTGCCTTCAGTTCAGTAATTTTGAGTTGCTTGATTTGCTCACCGGTTGTTGCACTGTCCATGCCGTGGTCTCTTTTATCGTTGCTTTGGGTGTGAATTTCGGATTGGTCTAAGAGGACTGAAGCTGCATGATTTTGCAAAATCAGCCAGTCAAAGGTCATAACTGCACTGCTGAAAAAATCAGAGACGTCACCGGCCGGGAATCCCCTCTCTCCGATACGTCCCAAACGCCCCGACATGATCACAGCGAGTCATGATCAAAGATGCGCCCATAACACCCTGCCCAAATTCCTGAAGTCGCACCCTCAGGCATAATTTCGCACTTGATGTCCGTGAGCGCAGCCGGAAAGGGCTTTTCAAGCGCTAAAACCATTTCATCGGCTTCACGCATCAATCGCTCGCGTTGAGCGGACTGGGGTACTTCCACCGGTAGCTCGTTCTTCGCAAGGTATTCCTGATTCGATGGCATAGAGCCTGTCCACTTGAGTTCGATCAATCTGGATAGGAGCAATCCAGAGCCATTTTGTTGAGCTCTTGTTACGAGCACAGGCTGGCATGCCGTGGCTCTCGGGTCGACGGTCTGGATCTAAAAGTAAGCTTTTTGGACTAGCCCACCCAGCGGAGTTGAGCTCAGGGCAAAAAAAGCTGCTGCACACACAGCGCCAAACATAGCGAAGAAGGCCCCGACATTTAGCACGTACTCTGGCCGCTCCGCACGAGGCCGAGATAGCGTCATGAGGGCCAATGCCAGACCGAGGCCTAATCCTATTGCCATCAAAAAGCGCAAAGCACCGATCAATTGCTCAAATCCCCACTCCATCCCTGATGCTCCTATGAGTTGTTTACGCTGGTTCAATTACTACCCCCCGGCCGCCGGAAGCCCTACCGAACGTGGGTGAGCCGACAGCGGGGATAGACGAATTCAAATTGTATGGAAAATTCCCTTGTGCCGCAGGGTTTCAATAGTTTGAAGGGGTTGGCTGCGCGGCCGTTGTTTTCTTTCAGTGAGACAGCTGGGCGGCCCCCGGTGTGCACGACTCTAGAAGTGCAGAAATGCCACGCCAACTCTTATACTTGACTTCTACATCGGCCAAACTGGCAAAATCTTTCCAACTCTCTCCACCCAGGCTCCAAGCGCGAGAAGAAGCATTGCTGGTCTTCATCCGCCAGTGATCGTCAACGCGCTGCAATCGCATGCTCGAACCTCGGGCGACGAGTGTAAAAGTGTTGTCGTCCAACTGCTGGATACTTGCCATTGCTGCTATCTCGTTAACAGGTGTCAATCTGTGACGATGGGCCAACACACCGCCTATTTGGTCAGAGGATATTATCCTTCCGGATAATATAAAGCAATGTATTATTGCTTTTCAGGATAAGCGCAACGCCCTGTAAACTGGTTTAAACGTTTAGATGGCTAGGCAGCGCGAGGTAGGTATTCCATTTGTTGGGACTCACCGATACTTGCTATTGGTCACCCCACTAAAGCTGATATCCGGGCATGGGCGCGCAATATAAAAAGGAAATATACTTCTTTACATTGGCTGAAATATATTTCACCATCTGGAAAGAACACACGCTCAACATAATTGGTTCGCCCACAAAGCAAGAAGGACCAAGAACCCGCAGCGTATTCAAAGCCAGAAGTTCGAGGAAATGAGCGATGGCCAACGCCAAATCAGTGTTCAAGCGTCGCAAGGTGGCAGGTGTACCCCAGGCCGCAGGCGATCACAGCAAACAAGGGTGGTTGTGCGAACTGGAATGTGGCCATTCGACCATCACGACAGGTCGACAGTGGCGTCGCCCGAAAACAGCGCTCTGCCCACTCTGCCCCTAATCAACTGCTCAAGGAAGTGACCGACCATGATCACCCAAATTCCACAAGATGAGGCCAGCATGCAGGCCAGCTTTGATACCCTGCACACGCAAATCCATGATGCGATCATGGCTGACCATGATGCCCGATGGATGCAAACAGTCGGCGGGTTTTCGAGTCGCCGCATGCCCGAGCAAGGCATGTTCGTAAAGACCGGCCCGCATGGTGGCTCGATGCGCGGTTCAATCGGCTGGGTTGCCCAGGTTCGTCTAAAGCAGGGGCAGTTCGGCTCGGATAATTACATCCTGTGCCATGCGGGTAATGGCGGATGGGCAATGCAGCACTCGAACAACGTTTTCTATCCGCTCACCCCCGCCGAGGTTGAGCTGGTGCGTCCGTACTTTGCTGATTGTCTGCCGGAGAACGAGGACTTCAGTCGTGGCTACACCCTCGGCAGCGAGGTAACACGCGCTATTGGCTTCCTGATCGATCCGTCCGAAGGGTTTGAGCCACGCGGCGGCGAAGGTGCCCGAATGCGAATGACCACCATCGGCGCCGATGGTGGCAAGACCCTCACTGAAACTGTTTTCCTGTAGGAAAAGCCGTCCATCCCGACCACCAACACCCCGCTTGTGCTGTATTGGTTTCCGACAATAGATGTTGACACCGACCAATAGTTTTTTACGTAAAGGTGCCCTCAAAGCCCCTTGTTTGAGTACCGCAGAAAAACTCCTGACCGATGCTGAACCAGAGGTGACTGCGCATGTTGTTACCAAGGAAACCAGGTACAGAATTAAGAGAAATTGACCTATGAATGACGTTAGTAAATTGCCACAAAAAGAAAATGGCGAATCTCATCTTGAAGAAGGTCTGAAGCGCATATTCGCTGCTGTATCTGAGTACGGACCTGAGTTGTGCCGGAGTTATGAGGGTGTTCCTGAAACTGCCGTGAACATTCAGTCTGCGTTCGCAGAGCACGGTTACAGCCTTTCCCTTGGCCAGGCTGAGGAGGTATATGCCTTTTATTCGCAGAGCAAATGGGCCAGCTGGCTTGTTGGTGGCTGCCCCACACTGGACGGTGCCAAAGAAATGCTGGCTGAGTTCACTACCGATATTCTCGTTGGTGAAAATCACTGCGAGCTGTAACGCCGATCACAGCTTCGAGGATCGGTGCGTCAAAATAGTTTGTTCGTCACCAGCACCCCGTCAGATTGATCAAATAGATGGGCGCGCCCGACTTTGCCGTTTGGCGAAGTGAGTAACCGTATAGACCTTTAAGGCATCGTGAATGAAATCAATTGTGAACCCCATCGCGCAGCAAGCTTTACAAAGGGCACTCCAGGCCGCGCGAATGGCACCAAAACCTCGCCAGAAAACAGACAGCCGTACCGCCGATAAATTCGTTGTCAGAGGCTACGCAGAGCTATTTACGGAATTGGTCGGCATTGGTCGCCATCAAGGGCGTAGCGCAAACTCAGAAATGGTTGCCGCTGCTCTTGAAGCCTTGGATGGGTTCAAAAGGTCAAATAAGTTGCTGCAAATCCAGAGAGCCTACCTTGGTGACGATCTCGCCAAGCGTGTGCTTGAGGAAGTGCCAGATTTTGATATCAAGGTATGCAAAGAGGATCGTAATTTTGTTATTCGCTTCCCGGCTGAGGTTCGCGATACCGTTCGTGAGGGTGTAAAGAATGTAGACCCTGATGCACTGGGTACCCGTGAACAATCGATGAATGAGTGGCTACTCGGCGCGCTGGTAACCTGGGTAAAAATCCAGCGCCAGCATTACGCGTTACTGAGTGCCGCGATTGCGCTTGATAATGACCTATTGGGTAGCGATAGAACGGCCTAAAGCCAGTCACTCGGTTGATCGGCGCATCATCGCCCCCGCTGGGGTTTAAGCAGCAGAAGGACGCCATGTCGGCGTCACAAAGAAAAGGCGGAAATTCCAATGGCAGCAGCGTCCCCTGAAGACGAGCGTCGCATCAAAGAGTACCGACATGCACTGTCGGACGGCCTTGCTGGTGATGAAGATCGCTATACCTTGATCAGCATGTCTCAGCTCAATGGGATGACCAATCCTGGTGTGGCCCACTCAGTACACGACCATCGTTTGTATGTGCTGGTGGACAACTCAAGCGAGAACCATCAACCAGAAAACGTGCAGTGCTTTTTGTTAGACACCGCGAAAGAGTTGTCGGAATTCTTCCGAACGTTTGTTGTTCCGGATCAATCCTCGCGTGCGAAAACGATGTGGGGCGGGAAAAAACGTGGGCCGATCATTGCCTATCGGTTCAAACTTGCCGACTCGCCGGACTATCTCCACCCGTAGAAACAGAGGAACGGTTACCGGAGTACTGAAGGTGGGGGGGCGCCAGCACCGGTTGCGTAATTGCATCGATTTGACCACCCATTTGCATTGCCACTGACCAACCGTTTGTATTCGACTTGACCAACCAATTGCCCAGACAGTACAACCCTCCAGAACCAGCGCTCAACTGGCTGTTTCGATTGGGCGTTCATGAAGAGCATTGAAAAGGAGTCAAACCATGTCATGGAAGCTATCCAACAGGTCACTTGAGCAGCAGCTTGAAAAGCTCTTCCAGAAGGATGGAATTGATATCGGGAAGCCCGGGTTTTACGACGAACCTAATTTTCTGAAAAAAGAGCAGCGAGATCCGCGATATCTAGAGAATTATGCACGCTATGTCGAAGCTCGCTCATACGATGCTGACTATCTGACAGTAGCCAAGCGGAAAATCGATTTTGCCGTCCAGATGTTATTTGCAGCGGTAAAAAAGGATGGTCGCCTAGGTGCCTGTGTTGATGTCTCAGGCATGCTTGGTCGAATGCTTGATCGGCTCGGTATCTGGAACTATGTTGCGACAACATCGTTGACCATCGATTTCCCTGCCAGCGCCCGCCGCCCCCCACAACATTTCTGGACTTTTGATGTTGGCTCTTTCACCGCAGCTCATGCGATTGTCGTTGCTCCACCGTTTTGCGTGGTGGATGTCACTGCTGGGCTTCAGGCGTACGAGCGACCGGCTCACAGTCACCTTCCAGACTATGTCGTTTCCGAAACTTTTACGTCGGCCAGTTGGGAACCTGAAGATCTCATGAATCATCAGATGTTACTTTCTATACCGTTACAGTATGGGAGCTTCGGTACCTTTCTCAAACGAACCAACCCTCAGATGTTGTCCGTGATGGAGGCCCTCCCGGCAAGGCAGATTTCCCACGGAGAGACAACGCTCAAATACATCATTGTCGCTGTAGGCGGAACCATCGAACCTCTGGAGGGAGTCGTGGGCTACAAACCATGTGGACGAACAGCCCTCACCATTTTCGAGGAGGACATATTGCCTTTCGTTGACTAACCCTGTTTTTTTACGATTAGAGATTTGCCTGAAAATTAAGCCACGCCTGTCGCCGTCCCTAAGGTTTTAATCGCCACTAACTTCGTAGGCAGACTCGACGGCCTCAGTGCTTGGCGACGCAACCCCCATCCGGAGGGGCACCCGCTGACTCACATCAAATGCAAACAGTGGGTCAGCGCAAATGCAAATGACTGGTCAAGTTACATGCAATTGCGCACCAGCCGGGAGGAGGCGGCCGGGGCGAGAATGCCCCGGTGCCAGTTGGTGTACGGAGAGGTGCGTTATGAGTCGAGGGATTCAGGGGATGCGTCCTCAATCACGGCACCCACAGCCCAATAGCCAAGCTTCCGAGCCGCTAACCAGCGTCGGGCGGTTTCGTCGCGCCACTGTTTGACCTGGACGATATAGCGATCTTCGTCTGACAGGTTACTCAAGAAAGCCATCAGCGCATTGCCCTCATCCAGCAGTTCTTCCACAGTCAAGCCACCCATCAGAACACCGCTCACCAGCAAAGCGCGGGCCTGTGCGGAAAAGCGCGCCGTTTTACGGCCGTCATTTGCCGTGCGCACGCTGAAGATGGCCAGCCAACTTAGTAGATCGGCTTTGGCGCGAAAATCCCGAATGCCTGGTACGTTGAGCGAGTACCCGTCAGAGGACATGGCAAGAGCAACGCCGACGACGTAATCCCTGTAATTCTCCAGCTCGGGCATGACTTCCTTGGTGAGCTGGCCAGCGGCAACCAATTTCTGGTCACTGACCCGCTGTATGACCACTGGCGTAATGACCTGGGCTATACGGACGTAAACTTGCTCCGGGCTCAAATACCGCTGGGCCAGATCCAACACCTTTTGAGTGCCGGCAGTCGATGCAATCATGCGCTGCGCTTGGTGAATAGCCGCCGAAACCGATTCATCGAGCTGGTAATGCAGATCGAGCCGGTAGCGTGGTAGCGGTTCAGTCAGCATGTGGTCAGTTTCAGTCTTCGCACTGGGTGTGCCCATGGCGGACAAAACCGTTTGAGGGATGTCGTCGACGGTGAGCCAGTCATGGAGGCGGACGTAACTGATTTGGCGCTCATAGAAGCTGGGGCCGCTCAACCGGTCAGACGCTGCCGATCGTGGACGGAGTTGGCCATCTACGGTTACTGCACCAGGGTGAACGTCCATCACGTCATCTGGGAAACGGCCGTCATCGAGCACGACGCCTTCGATGGCCACCAAATCGGCCGGGGTCATCGTCACCAGGTCTGCCAAACCTTTCGAAACAAGGCGGCTGATTTCGGCCTCGTGGTGCTTGGCATCTGGCGCGAGCGCAAACATTTGTTCTGCCCCGTCGTACTCGACGTAAGTACGGTCGGGATAGCGAGTTGGTTCGTTCTCGACGTGATCGTACGTCACAAAGCCACCGCCTTCTGTAGCGAAGCTGATCAGTCGACCCTTGCCATCGCCGGGCTTCACGTTGCGAACTATCCCGTGCTGAGGAGGGCGCCCACTCAAGAGTGCCGCCATTGTTTCGGAGAGGCTGTCGTCGCGACTGATCACCGGTACCAGTCCGCGAATCTGGTGGTTGATGATACTGCGGCCGCGAAACACCCCCGCCTCGTTGAACAACGAGATGACTTCATACCCCAGCGGCACCAGCTCCTTTTGACGCACCGCGTCGAGAAGCGGTTTGCTCGATGCAGGAATCAACACGTCGCGGACGTAAGCATCACGCAGCGCGCTCATGTCTGTGAACGAAGCGTACTTAGGTTGGGATTTCAACGCGTCAAGAAGCTCCGGCCGCAGCTGGTCGACAGCAGTGACCAGGTTGTCCCAGATGAAGGTTTCGCCGGTACCGGAAATGGCGTAGCTGAACCCAGGCGCGCCCAGCGCCATCAGGTCAGAGGGGGTCAACTCGGCGAGTCCGTGTGTGGCCACGTGCACGGCCGGGCTCAAGCGATCTGGGCGCAGGGTTGACGGTGGGAGAGGGCGGGCGGTAGCCCGGCACGCATCTAGATTCCCGAGGTGGAGCTTGGCCGCGAGGGCATTCGCTTCTTCGGCCGGAAGGTTCCAGTGCTGAGCAATGCGCTGGCCGACGGCCTCGATCACTTGCGCAAACGCAAGCGGGAGCCCCTGATAGACAGGGCCGTATGTCCTGGCGCTGCTGAGCATATCGCCGTATTTGCCGTAACCAATGAGCACGGCAAAGCGTTCCTGCACGGCGGAGAGTTTGTCCACGCCATTGGGATTGAGCTTGCGGAGTTGGGCAACGGCTTTTTTGATCCGATCACTTTCAAGGTCGGACGAGGTAACTGGTATACGAAGCATGTGGATCTCCCATGACAGGGCACGTGTTTCGGCACAGGAGCTGGCGGGCTGTGTTGGGGGTGTGCGCTGACTTGTAGAGGTCGAGGTTCGTATCCAACAGGATGTGGTTTGCAGGTGAGGCAGGTACAGCACAAATGGTTTCGTATCCGGAGAATTCGCTAACGCCAGCAGCACCGAACGAAACCAGTCCGGATGCCGCGAATGGTAGTGACCTGAAAATTATTGTCAAGCGAGATTGTGCAAAGCCCCGGCCGGTATGGGGCTCGGCGAGTGCCATCCACTGCGGCCTGCATCGATTTACATGTGATTTGCTACAACCGACGGCAGGAAAAGAGACCGCGATTGCGCCAATTTATCTTGAGAGAGCAGGGGAGGCAGGAACAAGTTGGGGACGGTTCTCCGCAGGACCACGGAAGAAAATTCACTGGGCTTCAGCGGTGTCTTTTGAGCCTGGGCAGAGGGAAAGTCCCGCTCGAATGTTTGCTGTTTTGACTAAGAAACCTTTGCGAACAAGCACATCAAGTCGAGCATTTATGGATGACGTAGTGACGCCTTCCATTTGGGCTAACTCCACTACGGTGGGGCTTTTAGCATGGGTGCGCACGTAATTCAGGAAGTGGTCGAAAGTTCTCCTCTGCGCAACGGATAACACATCGCGGGATCGTTCCGCACGTGCATCCCACTTCAACGCCTCGATGTTGAACCAGTCTGCGACGGCCTCCCCTTGAAGTGCGTCGTCGGTGTTATCGGTAGCTCTGGAGCGCAAAAGAGAAGCGGCATCCCGCAGTGCCTTTGCGCGAGCCTCCATTTGCGAAACCGTTAGATCCGCAATGTCTTCGGTGATCGATTTGGTGTGCAAGGAGAGATCCCTTTTTCACTAGCGTGTGGCGAATTGGGGAAAGCTTACAGCCAAGCCGACGATGCTAAAACCTGGCACATTGTGCAGGGCCAACGGAAACCGTGCCTAACAGCAGGTGCTGCTACGTGAAAAGTGAGCATCCACCTGGTGCTACCCCGTGTGGATTTCACGTAGGGCCGCGTACTTCAACAACAAATCTATACCATCCCCAACGGGGTTTTCTTTGAAAGCCCGGCGCGTCCCCCTGTCAAACTCCGGCCGCCCCGTCCAACGCTGGCCACATTCCAACCTGACAACCTGGTCGACTCGCTCCACCGCCAAGGCAGCGTGCGCGGCCCGGCCGTGTACCCCCCAATCCACCGGCCGAGGAGGGCGTATTACCACAACAAATCTATACCATCCCCAACTAAGCTTTCCTTGAAAAACCAGCGCGTCTCCCCTCAAAACCGCGTCGCTTTTCCCCCCTCTGGAGCGCGGAGCGCTCCCCTTGGCCGCATTCCATCCCCACACCTGGTCAATCCGACCGGCTGAAACGCGGGCGCGCTTCTTCGTCACCGAGGATGCCTTCGGGAACGAGAAAAGCTTTTCTCGGGAACGAGGAGTAGGGGAGAACGAGGGTATTCGGCACCGTTGATTAACGGCACCGAAAGAATCACAGGCGGGGTGATTTGAACTGGGCAACGGCGGCAAGCTTCAATTCATCGGTAGCGACTGGTACCCGAATAACCGAGAACCATAGTTTTTTCTCGCCACCATCTTCCGTTTTGGAGGTGACACATTTAGGGCAGTTTTCTCCCATGCTGCCCCAGTAGTCCTGCACAAAGGACTCACCGAATTTATCGACAGCATCGGCATGCGTGTAGACGTTCTTGCTGATTGGCGCATTACCGTCAATCTGCTCGATCAATCGGAACCGAAGTTCATGTTCGGCACCGGAAAGATCATTCTCGGGATCGGATGGAATCCTGGCACCGAGAACATCCGCCATCGAAACATTCACACGGTTGGCCATGGCTGTATGAGCCACCGACACACACAGCTCATCAAGCAGATCCACCATCTTCAGCAGATGGCCTGCTTTATCAGCAATCTCGTCAGGAATGAAGTGCTGCAAATTTTCGACGATATGGCCAACGACCATATCTCGCAGGGATGAATGCGTCAGTGCAGCTGGCTTTTCGTTAGCGGGGAGTTTCTCGGGATCGCTCATAAAAATCGTTACCGTGCCGTACATTGCCGTTTATTCGGTATAGATACATAATACCAGCGTATCCGAGAAAAACCCACGCCACCGAGAATTGCTTTTTTCGGCAACGAAGAAGCGGCCGATCCGCACCAGGCAGTCCCAGAGGGGAGGCCATAGGAAAAGCGGGTTGGATAGGGCGGCGCGCAGCGCCGGGTGGGGCGGACAGAACGGGGAAGAAAGGGAGCCCTGTTTCTCACAAAACACTTAGTTGGGGATGGTATAAATATATGGAAGAATCTACGCGAAAGGGCCTCGTCATTCAAGTCAAAGGCCTCGGGGTTCCAGTACAAGTACATTCGACCAGAGTCTCTTCAGGCTTCGAACTGCGCTGGTCATCAGATCCAGACGTGGGCGACAACTCCCCGGCGCACGTCCTCTTCGATCACCAGGGCCTGACAAACTTCCTGCGCTTCGCCGTCGACCCCAGCTTTCAAGAGCCTGATCTGATCGCGTTCACCGCAGTAGAGGTGCCGGAAGGCATCGACCACATTTCCAAAGCCGACTGCTTGGCCTACGGCATCTCTGCCGAACACTGGCAAATCGTGCGCTGCCACGTCTCCATCACCGGCAGCACCGTGCACGGCCCTGTGACCGACAAACTCGCTTGGGTCGGCACTCGGCAGGAGTACTTCGAGAACGCGCACATCAACGAAGCCCACGAACATGCCAAATCCCGGGACATGAGTCGGGTGACCGTTTTCACCACACAGGACGGTGGCCACCTCTTGCGCGCGGCCGAGGGTTTCAAAAACCACCAGCGTCAGATGCGCCCGTCGCTGCGCGCGGCCGAACTGGTGATGGACCAGCTCCAGAAGCGGGTCATGGATACCGACCTGGAGGGCATTTCGTCTGAGCACGCACTCCACTTCCTCAAGCAACTCCAGACCGCATTCGTGGCCGTCGACTTCGAGCGTGTGGCCGAGCTTCAGGATTTTGGTTTGGAAAACGTCCAGATGATCCACGTGCCCGAGGTCGCGCCAGAACCCGTTCCGACACAAACCTCCCCCTCAACTCGACTGCATTGATCGGACGGTGCCTGCATGAACAACGTCAACAACGATCCATTGCCTTCCTACGTTGCGAAGCGGATCGGGAAAAATCCTCAGTCACTTCTGAATCTGGCGAAGAACCTCGCGCACTTGGAGATCACTGCCGCGATCCCCGATTGGTCTCTGAACGACCACAAAGTCACCATTGCGGCCATCTTGGCGGCTGAGAGCTATTCAACAGCCAAAACCACCCACAACATTTCCAACTACGCCGCGTTAAATCCAACCCAAGTCGCACAGTTTGCCTTGCACGTGGAGCACCTGATCGCCGAGGGCAATTTGCAGCGCAATTGGCTATCCGGGCCTGCCCAGGTACTTGTGGCGGACATTCAGTCGATCTCGAATTTTGCAAAAGAAGCTCGCCGACTGGCTGAAAACCCCGGCGCGCACCTTCCAGTGATGAGTCAGGTACCAGGCGAGCTCACAGCCGCCCAACACGCAGCGGCCATGGCACTGAAAACCCATCGCCAGCTGCTGAGCGCTGGCGACAACACTGCCACGGCTCACATCAAAGGAATTTTGATTCCTGCCTATGCGAAGGCTTTCCCCTACATCGCCAAGCACCTGGAGCATCTGCCGGTTGATTGGAACGGCTGCACAAGCATCGACACGTTTGATGATGAAACAGACAGCTTGGACAGCCTGTACGCGCACAGAATGGATGGAACCAAACAAATGATCACAGTCTTAGCCACAACAGATGACGCCACATCTTTCAACGCCGCGTTCAACCGCATTGGCGTGCATCCGGAATCCTTCGACTCTACTCCGACTGTCCAACTCAATGCCGCCAACAGCGCAAATGTCGAGCTTGCTGGCGCTGAGCTGAAGGCGGCGAGCGCGCTGCGCACCCACCGCCAGCTGCTCGAAGCAGGCGATAACACAGCGACCGGTATCCACTACCACCGGGAGCTGCTGCCCGTGCTGGCAGAGGCTTTCCCCTACATCGCTCGCCACCTCGATCAGTTGCCTCTGGACTGGAACGGCTTCACTGGAACCGGCCCAGACCATCACGAGGGGACCAGTGACGAAAATTGCCTCTACGCCCACGGTGTCAACGGGATGATGACTTACGTCACCGACTTCGCTAGCGCAAAAGATGCCTCGGACTTCAGCACTGCGTTCAACCGTATTGGTGGACACGCGCAATCCAGAATCCCACGACCGGCACCGGTTGTGTCGCTTCCAAAACCTTCTGGCTTCCTCACCGACAAACTGGTTGACCTGGCGAACCCGCTGTCCGCTCAACCCGAGTCCGTGAAAAAAGCATTCATGGATTTCGGCTTCGACGGGAAGTTGTATGAGGTTCGCTGCGAAGGCACTGACAGCATGAACCGCCCCTTCACCGAGTCTGTTCAATGTCTCTCGGCCGAGTCTGCCTGCATTGAGCAAAGGAAATTCGAGCACTGCCACCCCAAAGCTTTCGTGTTCTCCAGCGTGGTCGCAGGTCAGCAGCCCACCGGGCACGACTTCATCGCCGCTCTGGTTGAGTTGGCGAACGGTAATCAGGACCTGGCGGCGCAGGCGCTGGAAAACAAAGGGGTCACAGGGGTTATCCAAGTCATCGATGGCGCATCTGTTCTGCGAACCTTCGATGACATGCGCGCTACCCGTGCAGCGGCTCAAGCGGCCGCACCTGTAGAGCAAGTCCAGCGCCACTCGCCCCGTATGGGGTAAACCGCTGCCGATCAATTGCCCCGGTCGTCCGGGGCGACGGCGGTAACTGGGCGCGGCTCAGGTGCCCACGCAAACGACAGGTACACACCATGATCATTGCATCTCGTAACGGCACGATCTCCGCCGCAACACTGATCCGTGAAACAGCCAAGGTCTGGACTCTGGAGTTGAACGGTGAATCACGCACCGTTCAGATCAGCAAGTCAGACACCCACCAACAAGCGTTCGAACGCATGTCTGAGGCCTTGGTGTGGGCGCGTGCCGATGCGGACACCATTCAACACTTTGTCGACCTCGAAGAGACCGAGTTAGCCAAATCCATTGACCTGCCCGAGGCGACTCTAGAGCAACTTGGGCTTGGTGATCTGGGGTTCGACCTTCCGTTTACGCCCTTGTTTTGCGCCATGGACGACGGTTTTGATCGCCCTGGTGGCTGCTGGCATTTGTTCGAAGACCGTCCTTCGTTCAACACCACCACCCGTTTTTGGGATAACGAAGGCAATGCATGGGAAATCGGCCTGGACGCCACGGATGATCTGACGGATACCCCCGAATTCCAGCACTGGGTGAAGCCCGCTTTATCGCTTGTCAGAATCGTCGAGGTCGCTGCTGGCCAGCCTCAATATCACCACATGGCCTACGTGCCCGTGTCCTCTCGGATAGCGCCTCACGAAGCTCCCGCCGAACACCCCTATGACGTCTACGTTCGGACAAAAAGTGAGAAGGAGGCGGCCGAGGCCGCTTGCATCGCGTTCGCTGAATTCTGGTTACCGGCACGACTGCGCAAAGCATTCCAAACGCTCAAAGAAGTAGAGGCGCTGAACGATGTAGCGCTGGGTTATGACGTTCATCTCTGCCCTGAAATTTGGAAACTTAGCGATCCCGTGAGGCACGCAGCAAAACGCGCCCACCTATTTTTTGCCTCCAACAAACGATTCCGTGGGCTCGTCGAAACATACAAGCGCGCCCGTGATCACGCGGACAACGCCGAGTGGGATGTCGACCAGCTTGAGGAGCAGAAAAAACAGGATTACGCCGACACTTATGCGCACATCGAGGCGGAGCTGGTAAGCGGGTGGAAAGAGGAATGCCGCGCCCTAGGACTGATCTAGGTACGCGGTTCATCTCGCACAAATGACTAGGAGTATCCCAATGAATACCGATCCAAACGATGAACAACTCTTCAAGGGCGTGAACAAGGCAAATCCCCCGAGCCATGATCATCTGGTGCCTGGATGGACTCCACCTGAACCACCGGCCGGGTTTCGAAATCTGGTCGCGATGCTGGTGCCCTTCATTCAGGGTGGTGGGAGATCATTCGAGTGGACACTCGACTACCTGAATACCGAAACGGCTGAATTTGCTTCCGAGACCCTCACTCTGGATCTGCCGTGGCCATGGACTGCGGGCTTCCAGCCTCAGGCCAATGACTGGGATTCGATAGGCATTCCTCACCTCATGTAATCGCTCAACCATGGCTGCGAACCTCCGTCTGCGCTAACAGGAAACGTCCATGCTTAATATCCTCGCCAAGTCCGCCCTTGAGTCTGCCGTAGTGCTAGACGCCCCTCTTGCCCGCACGGGGGAGCATTTGCTGTTCCATCCGTTCGTTCGTAAGCCGGTGGCGTTTTCCGCCCTCACAGGTCATCAAGCGCAAGCGTTATCCGCGCTTGGCTGGGGCAAGGACGCGGTCTACCAACCTGAAAAGGTGGATACCTTGGCCATGCTCCAGAGCGTGTGGCCGAACTTGCGAGATGTTCGGCCTGAGACGATTGCTCCAGTGCTCAACGAGCAGGGGATTGAGCTGGCGCTCAAAGGGCTACCAGTGCACTTGAGGCGTCGAGGAATGACGTGGACGAAAAGCCGTTGTAAGGCTTTGGGTCTGCACTCGCTTGTAGCCTTCATCGACCAGGGTATGCCTGATCTGGTTATGAAATCGGATCACCCGCTTGCGCCCACGTCGAACGAACCCACTGTGTTTTTGCGTGGTGACGATCCGAGCAAGGCATTCCTGATCACCGGTGATGAGCGTTCGGGCTATCGCCTGCATACCTTCAGCACTGGCGAAAATGTTGTTCACTCCCGTCATGCCGACACCATGGAGGATCTATTCCGGCCGGAACCTGAATGGGGAATAGAGGACTGGGGCTCGCTGGATGCATTGCTTACCGCGAGCCCGGTTGAGCCGGATGTGTTTTGGAACGCGCCAGCACTGGAGGGTTACCCAAATACGCGGAACAGCCTCCTCGACATGCTGGATGAGCGCTACTGGCAAGCCCAGGTACAACAGGATGGCGTTGGCGCTCTTGTGGGCGTGGCCCATGACCTTTTCCAGCGTCGGTTTCGCGACTCAGTTACCACCCCATGGCTGGTCAGCGTTGGCGAGCAATACGGTCTGCGGTTCGATACGCCAGCAGAATTTCGCATGATGACTGATGCGTGGACTATCGCGGAGCTCGATGATCAGACGGTGATATCGGAAGTGTTTCCGATGATTCGCGAAGAGCACGATTCCACGCTCGCGCACTGGCCTGATGATCGGCTTCTGGCTCTATGGCGAAGCGGTTTCGAGGCCGTAATCCAGAACGTTAAGCGGATGCAGGACACCGGGGTAGGTCAGGGCATCATCCGCAACGGCGCTATTGTGTCCGATGTCACCCCGAATGAAATTCGAGAAACGCTGCATCAGCACTACACACCTGGTGTGATTAACAGCCTAGAAGACGCCGGTAAAATTGAGTTTATCGCGAGCCCGCATCATCTCCCTGAACGGTTGAAGCTCAACTACTCGGTCGCTGACTTGGAGGGCATTGCTGGGCTCGAACACAACGGCAAGGTTTACCTTTGCGCAGACCGAATCAGTCGTGACCAGATCGTGGGGCTGTTCCTGCACGAGGTTGGTGAGCACGCCGCGCTGAATCGCATGCTTGGGCCTGACTATGGCCGCCTCGTTACGCAGTTCGAGCGCTTGCTACAGAGCGGTGATCCTTATGCGAGGCGTTCAGCTGCACGTGTTCCACGATCAACACCGGCCTACCAGATTCCGAGCGAGCGTCTTGCCTATCTGGTGGAAAACGTGGCCAACGAGCGGGCCGCCATGAAGGGGGGCGAGGGTGGATACGCGCTCGGTCAAGAGTGCTTGGCCAACCTAAGAGCGTGGGTCTTCCGCTCGCCCACCAGCCGGTACCTGGACAAGGTGGGCCAGCTCGACGAATTCCAGCTCAACTCGCAAGACATCGCCGCGCTTGCGCGTGAGGCTGTCGACTATTACGCGCGCCAGTTCAGCCCTGAGTTGCGCGATCAGCCAATCAATAATTCATGGGCTGAGGCGTTAGACCAAGAGGTGCTGGATAAGCTGTACATGGCCACGCCCGAAGTGCGTAAGCAGCTGCTCGGCGACATGTCGACGGAACAGGCTTTGGGCTACATCTACGCGCTTCAAGCTCTGAACGCCCCAGCGGTTGGAGCATCGGTTGATGAGTGGTTGGCCATAGCCGCTGAAACAGCAGTGACGGGGCCGGATAACCTTCGGGTGCTGGCTGGCCAGGTTATCGCCAATCACTCCAAGATCCAGACACGCGACCGCCTCAGCCAACAAATCGGTCGCCAAGGGTTTGCCATTTGGCAAGACGACACTTCATCGCTGGATGACCAGAGTCCGCGGCATTTGCACCTGGTGACCAGATCTCAAAAGTTTGAAGGCTTCTGGCAACTGACCTCCTACGACCCGGCGAATGGGCCACTCGGGGACACGCAGCACAAACACTGGGAAGACGCATTGGCCGCCGTGAGTCCTACCGCCCACTTTATTCCCGATGATGAAGCGCTTGCTGCCCTCAAGTTCTTTTCAGGCCACGCCCCTTCTAGCACTTCCCCTGCAACGCAACCTGCAACGGACCTGCTCCTGTTCCACGCTTCCCCGCAGTCATTCATTCAATTCCTCAACAGCGCCTCGGGCGATCTGCTGTTCAATACGGACAAACCGGGCGATCTGGGCAATTTGGCCAATGAGGGCGCAAACCGCTACCTCTACGAGGTCACCGCCACCATCAATCAAGAATTGCTCATCCAGTCAGAACGCATGATGCTGGATCAGGCGGCAGTGATGGATGCACTGCGCGAGCATGCCCCCGAGTTGGCGATAAAGGCTTCATCACTCACTGGCGAGGCCTTCTTTCGGGATCTCGTGTCCACCTACGGCGGTGTAGCACAGGCCAGCGCGATACTTGATGAGTTAGGGATACCCGGCATAGTCCGACAAACGTCGGCCGGAATCGCCACCGACGATAGCCGTTTTACCGACTCAGGCTCCGATGCGCAGCGGGAACAGTCAGCGTTTGCCGAGTGGTTTGGTTCGAGCCAGGTTGTGGACGTCAATGGTCAGCCACTGGTTGTTTTTCACGGCACTACAGCAGACATTGCCGAGTTCATCCCACAACACGGCCATGCAACCGATCAAGGCGTTACCTTCTTCACGTCCAATCCTGAGTTGGCCAGCGACTACGCCATGGGCGGCATGGACAGAGACGTGGCGGCGGCACAAACGAAGTTGCTGGAGCGGATGCGCCAGCCGGATTACGACATGTTCAGCGATGAGGCGGTAACGCTTGAAGCTGCGCAGGCTCAAGCGCTTGCTGCACTTGAGGCAACCGGTCAGCCTGCTGGTGCGAACGTTATTCCCGCGTACCTGAGCATGCGCAACCCTCTGGTGGTCGCCACTGAGACCATGACGTATACGCAGCAGCGCGAGTTGTTCGACCGGGCGGCTGCGGCTGGCCACGACGGTGTGATCATCCGTGGCACCAAAGACGGTGCATCAGCGCGCACCAAAGGCATCACCTCGGACGTGTACGCGGTCTTCAATGGGTCTCAAATCAAGTCGGCCACTTCCCCGCATTTTGCACATGAGAAACCGCGTCTTTCATTCGCAGGCCCTTTGGCCATCGGTCATGACGCTGAGGCACTTTTGCTTGCCAGAGAGATGGAACAGGCTGGCGAAGATGCTGAGCTGATCCGTCAGCAAACCGCATGGTTTAAAGGCGTCGACGGAAAATGGCGCTACGAGATCGATGACAGTCGAGCCTTCATCAAAGGCACGGGGTTATTCAAGGAAGTGTTCGCTCGACGCAGTTTGGCGTTAGAGGCGATGAACATCGATGACAAGCTCCGTGTTTCGGATTTGATGTACCACCCAACACTTTTCGCAGCGTACCCCTCTGTCGCCAGGCTTGAAGTCCGGCTGCTGGTGTCGCCCCCGGACGATCAGGGGAAAATTGTCTTGGGCTCCTTGGCCGATGACGGCGTTAGCCAATGGGTCGAGATCAATACAGTGCTCCCATCTACTCGCGCGTTGGGGGTTATATGCCACGAGCTTCAACACCAAATACAGAAAATCGAGGGGTTCGCCCGAGGTGGAAGTGTTGGAGTTCTGACTGATATCGATCTCACTAGTTTCCGATATGATGAGTTGGACCGGGAAATAACCACCATTTTGGATGCTCATCCAGAAACGGCCGAAATTTACGCACAGTACATGTCTCTTCGTCGTGAAGCGCAGGAGCGCGATTGGGAGCCTGTGATCTCAGCCCAAGTAAACGACGCTCTGGAAGCGCTGATGACGCAACTGGGTGGGGAAGAGCTCTTTAGCCTCATCTTCGACAAGCAACTGGTCCTCGCCAGCGACAACATGGTCAGCGCGCGTGAACAGTACAAAAGGCTTGCCGGTGAGGTAGAGGCCCGAAACGTCGAACGCCGCCTTTCGAAAACGGATGTCGAGCGAATGGAAATACCTCCGCTCAAGACCGCTGATTATGCGCCAGCCGATCAAATTGTCGTTTGGAACACAATCGGTTTGAGATCCGCAGTGATCGAGCAGCTCACCAGACCAAAGAGTCTGGCGGCAATCCAGCAAAGCCAAGAAGCCAGGCTTTCGGTACTTGAAAATCCTGCCAGGGAATCGGAAATCAGATTATTCAATCCCGCTCAGGTTCGAGTGCACAGCCGTACCGATCTGGTGGAAGGCACCAAGGAAATCATTACGGCTACGTCGAGAGCATCGGCTGCGAATGAGGCCCCGGCGTTTCAAAGCAAATTCAACAAATCAGCCGGGGATTTGTTAACCCCAAGGCTGAAACGACAAGTCGGCGCGCATGAATCGCAAGACATGATCGAAGCGCTTCCGGGCGTGATTATTCCTCTTGGTTTCGATGAGGCGGCCAGCCATGTACGTGCCGCACGCGAAGCCTCTGCTCAGCGGCAACAGGCATGGGTTGTAGAGCTCAAATCACGCCTTCGCCAGTTGAAAAACGCGCCTGACGCTCAGAAGACGTTGGTCCAAAGTAGCCAGCGGGCGCTCACTGACGCCATTGCGCGCCAACAAAGTCTCGCCAAACTTCCAGATCCGGAAAGCTCGCACCATATGTCGTGGGATTCGCCTGTGGCCCCTGAGGCTGCGGCACGGCTCTACACAACGCTGCGCCTACAAGTCGCGGGCATGACTGGCCGTGACGTCTTTGCGGCGCTCACACGCCACACAGGTAGCCCACAGGGCGCTGCGACAGCCTTGGCAAGCGCTGGCATCCTTGGGACGCACACCGGTTCTGCCAGTGTTTTTTGGGACAGTTTCACCATGCAGCTCGCGGATGACCTGTCGCACTTACATGCGCAAGCAAAGCTGCACCTGGCGTACCACGGCACCCAGCACTCCTTCGATCAGTTCAGCCTGGACAGGATCGGGACGGGAGAAGGCGCACAAGCCTTTGGCTATGGTCTGTATTTCACAGAGAGCAAGGCACTGGCCGGGCATTACCAAACCCAGCACTTGGAAAACGCCTTGCTGTACGAAACACACCGGTTCCAAGGCTTGACCGAATGGCAGGATCGGATAATTCCGGAAATAGTTCGACAGCATGCCGATCAGATAGGCGATCCGGGTAACTTCGACATTCAACTTCGGCGGTTGAGCTACATGAGTGTGCACCAGAGCGCCAGGCTGGATCAGGCACTCACAGAACTACCCGAGCAGCAGCGCGCGGTGGTCGATAAGGTATTGGCAGGCATCATGAAACTCCCGAGTCGATACATCACCGCGTTCTATCTCATGCCGGAGGGTGGCACACGCACGATGAAGGCTTGGGCGGACGATGCCTTTAGCCAGCAGCGCTTGGGGATGAGCCTGGTGGAAAGTGCGCTGCATTGGCGCGTGCGGCCGGGCATGAGTGAGGGTGAGCTTCAGGAAGCGCTGAACGACCTGGTGGAAGAGAAGGGCGACGTCCAGTTCTGGACAAAGCAAATCGACTCACTGGAAGAAAAACTGCGCGGCAAACCCGACGACGCCTATTTGAAATCACGGCTGCAAGATGCGACCTGGGGAATGAACGAGGCAGAGGCAGTACGCGCCGCATTTGCCCAAGAAAAGTTTACGGTTTGCCCACCCATTGGCATGGGGAACGTCTATGCCGTTGAGATCGATATCGATGCCTCGAACTACATGAGGTGGGACAAGCCATTAAGTCTTCAGTCCGGATCGGTCAAAGAGTCCATGGAATCGCTGGTGTCCTCGGATCGAATCAGCGACGTCTGCCGTGCTGCATTACAAGCGTGCATCGAAACCGACGGCAAGGGTAGCGACGTTTACAAAGCCCTAGCCCAAAGAACCGTGACGATGCTCGCCAATGACGCCGTTACAGAGGCCGCTGTTTCCGGCCTGCTCTTGGAGCACGGCGTTCAGGGCATCCGGTACCCCGAAGGGCAAACAGCGCAGCAGGGTACCCCTCGATTCAACTACGTGATCTTCAACGAGAACGCCGTAAACATCGTGGGAGAGACCAACAAGCCTATACGGGAAGGGGTGGAAGTCCCGCTCTACGACTACTGCGACATCGAGCTACTGGAAAACGCTCAGGTCGAAAATTTCAGGCAGCACCAGTCATCAATGCGGATGTAGCGGGAGGGCGGTGGCGGAGATCCTCCGCTGCTGCCGGTGAGGTTGGATTGATTGGCTCTGATGCAAAGGAAAAGAAAACCATATGCCCACCATGTTCAAGCGTGTTCATGCTCGATGCGAACTGATTGCACAGCGCGTTGGAAACTCACAATTTTCTGCGCACTGCGGTTGGTTAATCGCGTGTGCGACCACTTCAACGCCGATGAGGTTTTACCAGAGTGGGTACGATGGCCAATTAATTCCGCGTAGGTGGCGACGCCGCTTCGCACGTACTGAATGGCACCGCGCCTGGCTATCAGGGTACATGCTCATCTATCGCCAAGAAGTTGAGTTCTACGGCGTATGCGAACGGGACTGGATTCGCTACCGCAAGCGATTCCGTGAAAACCGCTTGTGGCCGGTCATGAAGTGCCTGATGGCTCCATGGAGTCGGCCCATTCGATTTGAACAGGAAACCTCGCAAAACTAATCTGTTCGATCAGGAGTTGTTCAAGGTCACACGAAATATCAATGACATACGATTTCCAAGGAACTCCAATGGCAGAACCGATGTGGCAACGCTGGAGAGCTTCCAGCTGGACGCGAACCGACTTGGCTGGCGCGAGTCAGCCACACGACGATCAGGGAGAACCCTGCGGGGATTTCTGGTTTGGTTGGCCGCCGTACTTCACAGGCGACAATGCGGATGTGGGGCATCCGGACAGAGTGCTGCGGAAACGATTCAAAACGCCGGAGGCGGCCCGTGCTTTTGTTGATAAAATCTGGCCGCTTGGTGAAGGGGCTGGCTACTCGTGTGATAGCCCGAGTAGCCAGACATCTTAAACATCAGTTTTTACTTAGAAGCTCAGGTTTAACACTGATCACAGCATGGTCATTGGCCAATTTCTGAATAGCAATGATGTCCGCATTGGACAGGCCATTTTGGTAGCCGTCGAAGGTCTCCCGAATCAGGCGACTACCAAAACGACATTCCCCCACGCATCGCAAAGACCACAAATAAGCATCTGAAAAATTGTTCGTGGTTTTATACAGCCGGGCAAGGAGCCGAGGCGCATCCAAAGAACCTCTTTTCCATGATTCGACCAAATAGCCTGCCGCTCGACGAGTGTCAGTCGCTATATAATTGCCCTCGCTGAGAATCCTGGCAGCCATAAAGTAGACTTTTCGCTCATTCGTCCCAAATTGACGGGTACCAAGCATCTCTTCAAACTTAGGGTCATATTCAGAATTCGTCCTGGCTGCCCATACGTCACTATCTACCAACTCCAAAAACCTAGGAGCGTATTCAACCTTCGTCTTCACATATTTTGGGTCGTTTAAATCCGCACTGTAAAGTTCCATAAAGGCATCGGAATTCTTCTGTTCGAGAGCATGCACCAACAGTGTTTCCGGAACTTTGTCTTGATAGAAACCCTTTGGACAATTGTTTTCGAATCTTATGCCACAATATCTGAACTGCTCCAAGTCCTTAGCGTATATCTGATAAGCCATCCAAGGGTCTTCAGCGGCCAAAGCCTTAGCCTTAGCCTGCGCCGCATCAAAGGCTTCTTGTCGCTCATCAGAACAGCCCCCGAGAAAAAGAAAAACCGCCGCAATGAACATCCCTGTGGTGATTCGTTTTAAGCGGTTCAATGTAATCACCGTTTCAAGTGTAAAAAGTCAGCGGCCGACTGCACCGCTGTGGTTGTCTTGGCACCGAAAGACCGCATGCTATTGAAGAGATCACCTGTAGTTTGCACTTTGGCTCCTTGAAGCACGCCAGACTCCTTAGCCGTTCTAACAAATTTAATCGCCAAATACACACGATTGACCAAGTCATAAACTGCACTGTCGAACGCCATCCACTCAAGCGCGGTGCTTCGTACCTGCTCCCAATCATCGCCACGAACAAGGAGGGAGGCCGCGATTTCACCGACCTGGATAGCCTCGAAAGCGGACAGGCCAGGCTCGACCATTAGCCCCAGCAAATAATCGACAAAATCCATTTCGCGGCTTGGTGACCAACTACCCATATAGCAATAGTCTTGTTGATAGGAACTGTAGTGGCTGACCAGTGACGGAGAGGTTATCGTAGAAAGCTCAGGATACAATGAAACTAGTTCCGCAGCCTCATCCCGCAAGTCATCAGAGACGACGTCTGCCGAATCATTCAAGTTGTCGAGTGGTGTTTTGTCGATGGTTTCCCAAAGCAAAGCCAAGTTGGCTGCACCAAAGCGTTTAGCATCAACAGTGGTAATACCCCATGACGACTCCAACGCAACTACTTCGGCATAAAGCTCGGATGAAATAGGCTCGAATCCCGTCGAGAATCCAGTCCTCTCCAACCGATTCGAAACGTAATGACCCAAAGGCTCTTCTGCGGCGCGAGGTAAAGAGGGGCGTGAGGGCAGGGCAGCAAGGTCAAACTTAGAGCGCAGCCAGTATGATTGCCCCTCATACGAGAAATCGCCACTGGACGCCACAATGTCGCCATTGTACGAGAAATTGCCATTGGACTGTACTTCGTCACCGATCAAAAGTTTAGCCAGTACTTCATTAACGTCATCTTGCGACGAAAGTTTGACTGGAATAATCGCGTTGAATGGCTCGTGGACAACTGCAAAATCGAGTGTAAACCCAACCTCAGTAAACGAGTTTTCGGGTGTTAACACTTTGAAAGGTACCGGAACAATCCCCCAATCTGTAACCGCTTCGATTGGTGTCACCCAGCACGACTGGAGAAGTTCAATTACAGATGACGAATTCAAATCACCGTCTTTACGGATGGAACCTTCATTATCCTTAACTAAGGCTACTAATTTTTCAAAAACGAAGACCTTGCCAGCCTCGACCATGTATGCGCGATCAGGAACACCTTCTAGCGCGCGCAGCTCCACCCGTAAAGTGTCATCCGGATTCCCGAAATACAGAGCCGCCTCATCGGTTATTACGCCGTAAGGCAGAACAGGCGGAACTGGTGTATTTGACATGACATAATCCAAGAAAATATGCTGATGGTTGATGTTTAGTTGATTTCAGTATGAAATATATTTCCCAGCAGAGCAAGAAATATATTGCTCATAATCAATCGAAATCTTTAAGTATTTGCTTAACCTTTTCACGCGCCCGCATATCGTAGATCTTGGTCGTCGACAGGTTTTTATGTCGTAGGGCGCTTTGCGCTGCGAGCTCACCGACGTCATTGATAATCCTGGTCGCCATTGTTCGACGAGCATCGTGCGGCCGGACTAAGTAGGGCAGACCAGCATTCAACGAGCGCTCCATCATCAGCCGATAAATCGTATCGGGCTTGATACCCGTCTTCAGGAGACGCCCGTTTTTCAAGATGCGACAAAACACAGCACCTTTTGGACCGAGAAACTTATTTCTCACTTCCAGCCATGCAGTCAGATGCTTCACGGCGAGCGGGCTCATCGGTACCAGAGAAGCGTGTCCACCCTTTGCTTTAATCTGGAACTCGGCATCCTGAAGGTTCACGGTTTCCACTTTGAGACTAGCGGCCTCCGCGCGGCGGATGCCCGAGCCGAAGAGGAGGGCGATCATAGCCGCGTCGCGCAAACCCTGAATTCGCTCATCATCCAAGCAGTGTTTCAACAGCGCATCTCGCCATTCATTTCCTACTTCGCGCCCACGGCCGATAAGGTTTTCACCACCAGGTGCCTTGATCTCTTTGAGCATCATGTACTGATGCGCGCCGATCAGGTGACGCATGAAACATGCTCGCGATATCCCCCTGACTACATACAGGCGTAACGACGTAGTGTTTTTGGTAAGGCCTTGCTCTGACCAGGCATCCGTCAAAGTGGTGAGCATGTCACTGGTAAGCATGTGCCAAGGCAACTGCTCGACCTTCAAGGGATGGCCCGATCTATCGCTAACGGGAAAGCCTAGTTCGTCCGCCAGTTGCTTCATGATGAAGCGGACGGTCATTTTGCTGGAGGGTTGCAGGCTTCGCATGAAGGCTTTGCACGCTTCTTCAACCGCACCGATGGTTACGTCGCCAGGATTGGTGACGATCCCATCTGAAGCAGTAGAGACCTGGACAATCTCCGTCATCCACGTGTCCGACCGTTTCATTGGCGATGATTCATAAAAAAGCCCATGACGTATTTGCTGAACGTTTGCACGCTTTTGAAATCCGACAACCGTTTGAATGTGTCCGAGGTAGGCTCAGGCCCCGAAGGGGTTGCAGCCAATGATACCGACAGAACACGGTCGTACGCTCCGGTCAGTACCAGTTCATCCATCGTGAATGAACCGATCATGGGGCGACGCATTACGACTTTAACCCCTTTGGTCGCCATCCAATTGATGATCTTAACCATTTCCGTCAGTGCCTCGCGCTCCTCTGCACGGTAGACAGGAAACAAGTGGCCGCGCGACAACACAGGCACGCTTGCTACGTTGATGAGATCGTAGAAGTTGGTACCCGGTGTAGACGGGGAGTAGATCGCAAGCGCCAGCACCGGCCCTTCAGTTTTGGTTCCGCCCCACAAGAGGTTTTGACCCTTGAAATCGAAACCGTCCGCGTTATCGAAAGTGATTAGCTTCCGACCTTTGGTGCCCACGACGCAGTCAAGCATCAAGCCATATCGGCGCTTGTCTTGAAAAGCTGTAGACCCAACCAGTCGACTTTTAAGCATCAGCATGTGCTTCATATCGATGCGGGTTTCTAAATAGTTGCTAGCAGGAACACGGTCAACCAAAGCGTAGCGCCCGGCAACCTTGCGAAGCTCGGCAAATTGCTGCGTGAGGGTTTGTTTACCGTCCGCAGAATAACTATTCAGGCCTGAAGCCTCTATCAAGGTCATGAGCATCGACACTTGGCGATGCTGTTCTTTCTGGACAGGGCCATCAGCGCCAGCACTCCGGGATCGCTCGACCGCTTCGCCTTCAGATACTGACCGGAACTGACCAATCAGTTTGAGCGGGGAGTCGGGGGGAAGCATGACCGCAAGCCGCTCAGAATGGCTGCGCGCGGCACCTGGGTCGCGGTCATCTTTGACAAACTCGCACCCGTCCACATGGACATGGGTCTCAGGATTATTCACTACCGTGACAATGCCAGAGCTGCTGTCGAGGCGCACATGCATAACTGGAAGCATGTCGCTGCGGCATTCACACGCCAGCCAGTGACCATCGGAGCGAATCTTGAGTAGAGCTCGATTCGCGTTCAGAAGGTGGTGCCCGGTCAATGCACCTGCGTGAAAGCGGTGGAGCTGTTCAAGCTCGGCTTGGGTCAAGGTGCGTACCTGGTTCCCATTCTTCTCCATCAACCGCATGTGCACCTCCGGCACTAATTAACTAACAAACTAACTAACCTACTAACTAATTGAATTCGACGCACTGTGCTGCATTATGAGAACCGGCCGCTCAACTGATCGTCTATCAGTACAGCGACCACCTCGGAAATTCATGGCTATCCTGACTGGGTAGCAGATCCGCAAATAGACATATCCCGTTCCAGGTACGCGAGACGGCAATCCCGTCCATACAGCGCCCGAACCCAGCCAGCCCATAACCCGATTCCACCTTTCAAAAATTTGGGTCAACCCGAAAGGGCTTCCACCAACCTATCAGATAACTCCCTATAATGGACCTTTTAGGGAGTTATCCATACTTTTAAAGCTGGAGGCCTTGTTCTGCTTGGCCTCCAGCCCTTCCCTACCTGAAAACGCTTCTACGTGAAATGTAGCTCACTCACAGGGGCTTAGCACTGTCGATTTCACGTAGGAGCGATCTGCGGCTGCTCGTAAAGATCGACGGAACAGTCCGGAAACTCATCTACGGTAAACCGATCAATCAAACTGCGAGCCTGTTCGCTTTCACCATCAGAGGTTTTGGCTCCTATGATCTGAATGAGACCACGCCCAAGGTTTCGAGCTTCGCCTGGACGAGCTATTGAAATCGCATCAGTGAAGATCCGGTCCAACTCGTCCAAAGAGGCTGCCCCCGTGTAGTCCTTTATCGAGAAGCTCATCCCAAAATCCCAGAGGGAACTAGTCAGATTGCGCGCCACAATGAGACTTTGAATCTTCGGTGAAATTAACCCAGCGGGAATACGCCCTAGCGTAATTAAGAGAGACAATCCGCCATACCGGTCATACTTCAACCGATGCGTGTTGATTACCTGTTCCTCAAAATGCTCTCGCTGAACCAGCGCCAACAGCTTTATCATCCCATGCGTAGAAAGATGCTTCCAGCACGTGCCCAAGAAATCATGGTTTAACTCGAAATCGATACGCCCTGAGATGGTCTGAAGAAAACCAATATGGGCGTCTTCGTATTCTGTCCAATCTCCGAAATATACTTTCAGTCGACCGTAACCTTGTGACTCAGACAGGCTGATAATTCTTTCTGCAAATATCGAATTACCAGCAAGTAAAGCGTAAGTCAGTTGCAAACTGGCGAAATTAAGCAATTTCGATTGTGGCACCTTTGCAACCGTGGACACGAATTCAAGCACTGATTGTGCTTCTGTCCAATCAAGTTCATGCAGCCAAAGATTTGCAGTCTTCAGCAAGAACTCTGGCTCGGCTTCCGCCATGCTCCGCTCTATCACGAACCTGGTGTATTCCCGTCGACTAGCCCCTCGATCTGGACCTGGTTCGAAAGCTGCAATTTGCAGTTCGGCATACTTATGAGCATTAGTCATTCCAGTTCCTTCGTATCAATTGTGGATCTTAGGAAAGCCTTGAGGTAATTGAATATCTTTGAAAATGAGTTCGAGCTCCGCCCGATCCAACTGCTTCTTGTCCAGCAGTTCGCTTGAAATCCTGGCGTGAACTGGCTTGTTCATAGCGAGGAACTCCTTGAGGACTTTCACCTGGCTAGCCAGCAGCGACGCAAGGGCAAACTCATTACGCTGCTGCTCATGTAAATTTTGTGGCTCACAGAAATACACGCCGTGATCCTGCATTTGCAGATAGTCACGGGCGAGCGCCTGCCAACGCGACAAATCTCCCAAAGCACCAAGGGTCACCTCGGATGAAGTGCTGGATATCTGAGCTTCACCTTCCCGACCTGCCAATAGCAAGAACATGAACCACTCGGTAAACGCTTTTGTCCGTAGACATCTTTCGTCCAGGCCGCTCACGTACCCCAAATGATTTTTACTATCCGGTGCTTCATTCATTACGACCATCAAGTTGTCTGGCAATGTCTTCAGTGCTGCATAGCACATCGCGTGCGCGGCTTCGTGCGCAGCCGTATAACGCTGATCACGGATCGTTGGCTTTTGGTTGTCGCGGATTAATGCGCTAACGGCGTACCCTGATTGGATCAGGTAGCCATAGTCACTAGCCGGATTGTTTATACAGCGGCCAATCCACAGCACCGTTAATAACAGCAGAATCAGCAGCAGATACTGCGCTGACAACATCGGTGCGGACATGGCCGCTTCGATTGCCTGATCCCCAAAATTGCCGAGCAGCCACAGCAGGCCAAAATAGCCTGCGAGAGCTTTAATGACTCCCAAATGCTCGACAGGCTCACCCCTCGACCAAGTCTTGTAGATTGGCCTTAAAGCGATGTACGCAACCATCAATAAACCGTACCCTTGAAAGTCTTTATAGATAGCACTTACAAATTCCGTTTCAGGTCGTGGAGTCGTACCGGCGAATGCAATCGTTGCCAACACGAATGCGATACCCTTCAGAATCTCAAAGGTGTGTTGAGTCAGGAAATCGCAAACTTGTTGATACTTTGTTTTCCTGTAATCCTTGCCTTTGACATAAAAGTCAGCGGACTGGTATGACAGGAACCCAATAAAGAAGCTTCCTAGAGCTGATCCGCTGACCCATAGAAAGGTGCAGGCTGCTATCAGAGCAATAGCACCTATTGTTGCAGTACGCTGATAGTGGTCACGATTGACAAACATCTCTATGGATCTCCGCTGAGGACTACTGAATGAGCTTGGTGGCTCAAGCCACGTTCAAAAGGCCCATGCTCGATGACGATTGCAACTGGCGAACGCGCTCAGCCAGCTTCGACCTCGACACACCCTCCCCACCGTTGATTCGATACGATCCGCGATGGTAGGTGACTACCACGGGGGTGCCTGTAACGCGCTCTTCTAACTGGCAAAACAACGCCGTCAATTTCCAATCCATCCCACCTACTCCGTTAACTCGTTTAACGCTTCAACTTGTTCGCTACCCTTCTGCTCCGCCAAACGCCGGGACAACCCTTCAAGCGCCCTCTTCTGCGCGAAAACTTCGGTCGCCAGTGCTTTGTGTTTTTCAGGAATTGTGCCCTCACCTGTCATAAACGACAGAATTAGATACTCCAATGCAAACACTGCGAGCAGCACGCAAGCCACATCCACATTGATGTCGACTTTAGATCCAGGAGCTGACATCGGCCCAAGACCTACATCCGAACCCGCACTGCTCTGCCATGCATCTGGCCGTGGAATCTGAAAGCCTTCCACATGAATGTCCGCCCAGTGACTGCCGGAATGCTCAAGCGCTGCGTCAATTGTGGCGCTAACACACGATTCATACTGACCACGCCAAGCATCAGGCCAACGATTGATAGGCTGGGATTGCATTGTGATTCCTCAAAAATACACGATAGAAATTATACACTACACTTCGGTATAGTACAATTTATCCGTAGTCGCTTGAGATCCTTATGACATCCGCCATTACCGCAATTACAAGACAGGCTGAAGCGCTCTTGAATAGTCACGGGCTGATTGAGGATGCCAAGCTGGTCGGGGCGTCAATGCCAGTCGCGCCCACGGAGGATGCGGCTTATGAATTGATAGCAGCAATTGAGGGTCGCCTCCTTCGCACCAACGCCCTTGCCGCGTACCAGCTGCACGAGCTCATGCACCAACCTCTTACCGGAGCCCCGGCCATGGACTATTTGCCGTGGTTAGAACACAGAAGAAACAAGCCTGGTCCAGAGCCAGCAATCGCATCCCTGATTCGGCCGTCGGGAATGGGGGATCGCTCCCAGATGCGCAACGCACTGTCGACCATGTTTCAGAAGCTCACCATCGACACCGAGCGCGCACAGATGACCGGGACGTTCGAAGAGACGTTTGTACCCAAAGTCGACTGCCACCTTCCCCGGTAATTTCAACTGGCAACTGTTCAGTGCCCCGATAAGGATCATCTCAAGTGACCACACGCAAAATCTCATGTCTTCTGATGCTGGCCATATCTGTCATATCCGTTCCAGCGTCCGCAGGTTTTCTCACCAACGAAGCTGGCGGAGTAATCACCGAGCTTGCTCTTGATGCACTTCGAAAGAAGACCAATGCAGGAACCCAGTCTGGCCAATCTGCCCAGTCGACCCAGACATCCCAGCAATACAGCGTTGAAGCGGTGTTGGACGGTGACACTATTGCCGTCCGTTCTGTTGATGGCCGCACGTCCTACCGCGTGCGTATGGCGATGATCGATGCACCTGAAAAGACCCAAGACTGGGGAATGTCATCAAAGGCCTCCCTGGTGCAACTGCTCAGAGGCTCGGCCACAATCCGTATCGAGTCCTTTGGTCACGACTCCTACGGACGGATGATCGGAATCGTCTTCGATGAACGCTCTCGTAACGTGAATCTTCTTCAACTGGAAAACGGGGCCGCCTGGCTCTATTCCCAATTCGCAGAAAAGCCCGAATTTGCAAGCTACCTTCAGAGCTATAAGGCAGCTGAACAACGCGCGCGCATGCAGCGCATCGGCTTATGGGGTAACCCGAGCCCTACCCCACCTTGGATATTCCGTAGGAGCTAATCGTATGTCTAGCGAGCCACACGACCTGGAGCTGATTGAGAAGTCGCTGAAAATCAGTCTCGTCTACTACAGAACACACGTAACCGCGCCTGAAGCCAAAGCCTATCTAAACGAGAGGGGAATGGGCTCGCAGACCATATGGAAATTTGGAGTCGGTTATGCGCCTGACAAGCTGCGCGGGCTGGTTGATCACTTCTCTTTTGCCACGCTTCGAAATGCGGCCGTGGTGGGTGGGTGCCTAAAAAAACAATCAAACTCTGACCGGCTGCTCGATTTTTTCAGGGGCAGGTTGATGTTTCCGATCATGAATCACGATGGTGTCCTTTGTGGGTTCGGCGGACGCCTAATCAAACCGGGCCCCAATAGAAAGCTCATTGAAGAGTATGCAGACTTTCAACACAGTGGATTTAGCGTGTCCCAAGAGGTGTTGATTGAAGCCGCTGTCTGGGTATTCATGCAGTCATCCGGATCGACGATCAACATCGAAGCTACCAGCAAGCAATTCATTGAGTCACGCGTCCCCCCAGCCGCCGCAGAAGCAGCAGCTAAGCACTTGCTTACCCTAATGGAGCGCGATGAGCTCATTAAGTCATCTGGTGAAGGTCTTTGGCGCGTCGTTCCAAAACTTCCAAAGTACCTAAACACGGCAGAAACCCCTCTGTTCGATAAGTCAGAACTGCTCTACGGTTTTTATCAAAACAAGCGCGAGATCATGGCCAGCGGCGAGGCGATTGCTGTTGAAGGTTACATCGACGTCACGGCCTTATCGGCAGGAGGGTTTCCAATCGGCGTTGCGCCTATGGGTACCGCCCTCACGGCACAACAGCTGAAGCTTCTTCGCGATCACGGCGTTAAGAAATTCTGGATCTGCCTGGATGGCGATGACGCAGGGTTGAAAGCGATGCACCGGAGCATGGAAGTCTTGCTTGAGCACTACGACCCCATGCTCGATGTGAACATCATCATCCTCAAGGATGGCCACGATCCGGACAGCTTGATACGCAAGGAGGGCCCTGAAAGTTTTTCTGAGGCCAAGGCAAACGCCAAGCCTCTTGCTGACTTTATCCACGACACCTGTACGCGCAATCTTCTGTGCTTCAAGCAAGGCACCCTGGTATCACTCGAAGACCGGGCGCATTACCTGAAGGAACTGGAACCTTTCATTCAAAAATCAACCGGTGTCCTACGTGACAAGCTCGTGGACATGGCGGCAGCGTTTAGCGGTCTGGACACATCTGAGATTTACAAATTAAACAAGCTTCAAAGCCATGATGCGCTGGTAAATGACTGGCATCCTCTGGTGCTCATGGCCAGCAGGTGGATGGTTCATGATGAATCCAACAAGGTAAGAGCATCGTTGAAAAATTTGGTTTCTCACTCCGAAGGCCTAGGGACACTCACGAGTCTCGCAAAATCACTTTCGAGCAAACACGAGTCCGCTGGTGCCGAGCGCCAGCTTCAGCAGTACGCGATTGCACACGGCCCACTTGAACCATTCGAACTGAAGACGCTCGCCAGCCAATGGGGTGATTGGCTTCAGAAAGTGACGATGAGCGAACTCATCGCGAAGATCCACGAGAATCCAGACGATGCCCAGGCAACCAGTGCTTTCAAAAGCATGCTGAGAGTCGGCTAATGGTGTGGATGGCCATATGTGGTGACATCGGAGGGGGCAGTAATGCCCTCGCCCTAAACTTGCTGAGAATTTTCCCTCGGGCTTACGGTGTCGTGTTGCCGACCACCACCGCTACGCTTTTGGATGGCGAAACCAACGGCAGCACACGTCACTGCATAGCTATGCCAGAGTTTCTGCGACTTCTGGCTGCGGAGGAGATTGTTGGCCATTGGATTGTTGGTGGAAGATTTTCAGGCACCAGCCTGGCATCCATACTTGCTATCGAGCTTCTCGGTCTACACCCGATTATCCAGATCGATGGCTTTGCACTGCCAAAGCTTCAAACCCTAGCCGAGAAACATGGGCGGACGGTGGTGGCGGTCTGGGTTGAAGAGTGTCCTGAGCGCCTCATCTCGAATCTTGAGAGGCACGTCGATGCAATGCCAGACCCGATAAAAGCATCAATCGCCAAAACCACCCGAAGTCACCATGAGGTGCTATCACGCTCTGATTGGTTGTGGAAAATGCCAATGGATTACGACGAGCTGTTGGCAGCCTATGAGCTCGACGAACGACTATGCGAGCAAGTCAGTAATAATCCGCTGCTCAGATCGGCATAGCGCCACAGAGGGCTACTGGCGAGGCTTCAGCGCTTTAACAAGCGAGGGCAAGGCCATGTGTTCGTGAAGAGTCTGAACAATTTGCCGCAGGGCCTTGGATGGATCTTGGTTTCCAGCGACATCCGGCATCAGTGCTGGTTGATTCGCGGATGACCGGAGATCAGTGATGGGCCGCCCGCCACCCGCCAGTCTTGCTTGCAACAGTGACAAAGAATCGCCTGAGACATGCAAGGCCTGGATAGAAGGCTCTCCCCGAGCCAACCCTAGAATCAACCGCCCTCGCCCACCTTCGAGCTGATCGTCGAGTAGATAGGCTGTCGCTCCAAATGGTGCGAGATTCCTCGTGGCCGTGTAGACGCTGATCATGCCGCTCAGCGGATCGAGAATTCCTTTCCGGTAAATATCGAGGTCGCCATTCAAGCAAACCTGCACCGGCAGTGCCTTCGTGGGTATTCGCTTGCCGATTGCCCCTTTGAGCTCATCAAGAAATACAAGCCCGCTGGATTTGCCGTCGGCAATACAGTGGAAAGCCTCAAGCTCCCGTAACCATTCAAATGCGAGATGGCCACCTTCACTCGACGTTGAACGAATGGTTACAGCCTTCCGTGACAAAACCGCCTGCGAGATCTGCTGGAGATTGTGATCGTTAACGATCCAGCTGGATTTACCAGTGACAGAGTCGGTAGCTGAATCGTAAGAAGAGAAGGTTGTGTAAAGCATTGATCGCTCTGCGAAACATCCGTATCAGTACACAATACCATATATTGCTGTTAGCATTCCCCGACGTAAATTCATCTGGAGTTATCTATGGCTTACGCGTACGCCCCAAGCTCCTTGGATCGGCTTTCTCAGCTTCTTGAACGCAGCGTCCACTCCCATGGAGTTGCTGCTTTTAGCGTGCAATCCGAGGCCATGCCCCTCCACTTTGCACTCGATGCGGCGGGGCCTCTTTTGCCAGCGCTGGTAATGCATGCCCAGGTTTTACTTCACCTTTCCGGAATCAAAACCGGAAACGTGACGGCTGCTGAAGCCTTTCCTTTCACATTCGTCCAGAACGACTCGCCATACGGGAGCGAGGTGGTGCACAGAGCCTCCCCGTTGGCCTTCGCAGTGGCCCATCAGTTTATGGACACCTGCTTAGAACATGCGGTGTGTCTCGGCAAACAGTACTTGGGGTATTCGCCTGAAGAATGGCAGCAGCTGCCTGAAATGCAGCGCGTCGTCCCAATCGAACCCTATTTTGCCAACCTCATGAACGTGATTTTGAGGAAGGAGCTTGAGTCGTCACAAGCCGAGGAGCTTCTCACCGCTTGGCCTGCATCACTCGATCACAAACTCTTGAGCAAAGGCACTTCCGATGATCAGTCCGAAAGACCACAAGCTATCCGGTTCCCTTCTGCTCGATGATTTGCTTTCGGGCGATCAGACTCACGGTCTGCTGAACTCACCATCAAGCAGAGCAGCAGCGCCTCAGCAAACTGAAAAAAGGGGGGAGCAATCCACCCCTTCCCCTCTCATGGCTGAAGCCATGGCTAACTCTACCCGCGCGAATGAGCACGTGGAGCGATTGGCCGCGCAAGCAGAAGATACTCAGCGGAAGCACATAGACCAGAACGCGTTTGCGGATAACTTTTTCGCGGAAGTCAGCGCCGATCTTGAAGTAGATGCGGCGATCAAGGCGGCAGCCCATACAGTCCAGGTTCTTGGGCCGTTGATGAGTGCTATCACAAAGTGGATTGACCCGAATACCGAGATAGACCGGACCACACGGATAATGCAGCACGTGCTCAGTCGCGTCCGGGATGATGCGATCCATGTAGCGAAAGCCATGGATGTTCCAGCAGATGTTTCCCCTGCCTGGCTCACCTCGTTGATCTCAGGCTACCTCATGCCCATTTTTGTGAACGGCATTGATAGAGGAAATGGCACTGTCACTGACGTTGGGAAATCTGATTACCTAATCCCTTTCATAGCATTGGCTGGTAACGCTAAGAACATCACTACTTCAGGAATCCCAGACGCATCATTAGAGTGGCAGTTGTCAATGGCCCTCGCTAGCGCGACATCGGCTGTGATGCTCGAATATGCTGCATTTCCGTATTTCATAAACGACCCAAAGCGCGTCGCGGGGACAGTTTCTGAGTTTCTAACAGACCGCATTCTGAAAGGAACCCTAAGTACCCTGTCTGAAACATTCGAACTCCAACAAGCCGAAAAGAAACAGCTTGGTTCGATGCTTCTAAACCAGTCAGGCTCAATACTCGCCGAGTGCTGGAAAAACGGAATACCGAATGTCTTGAATGAGATGAAACTGCTTCCTATCGAGGAAAGAAGAGAAATTCTTTTAGACGGATATCCACTGGATTCAATCTTTAGGTCCTTTGAGAACATCTATCAAGGAATAGAACTTGCGACTATTTCTTCAATTCGCGCGCTCTCACCTGGGCGGGAAATTCAGCAAAACACTCCTACATCCGGTCAGAGAATGCGCTAATGAGAATTTTCTTAGCTGCTTTGGTCTTTGTGCTCTCGCCGATAACGCTTGGCGCACAGTTAAAACCGTTGACAGCAGAATGCCTCAACAGGGCTGCAACCGCCTACGCATTTCACCCGGATGTGTTGCTAGCGATTCTTTGGGTTGAGGGAGGATCGGTCGGTAAAAACAGTCGTGCAAATAAAAATGGCACTTATGATATCGGTCCATTTCAACTCAATTCAATGCATCGCCAGACAATGAATGACCTTGGCTTTAGTGAAGAAGAGGTTAGAAACGACGGCTGCGTTAACGTGACTATTGCTGCGTGGCATCTCAGGAAGATACTGCCTCCAGAAAAAGAGGCGCAAATACATGATCAAGAATCGTATCTATCAGCAATAGCAAACTATCATTCAGCCACCCCAGAATATAATAAAATTTACGCAGGAAAGCTCAAAAAAGCATTTGAGCACTTTTACAGTGAGGACTCAGAAGAATGAGCGAAGATTACAGCCAAGGCAAATCGACATTCTCGGATATTTTAATACCAATAGCCTTGGCGACAATATTTCCAGTTGTGTTATGGCTGATCCTTAGAGTTCCGGTTATCTGGGCATCACTCTATGCATCCTACTACTCGTTCGGAGTGTACGAACACCTTCACTGGCTAATGAGCCAGTCGGAGCTCCGAGAGATTATTCACGCTCGTGCGGCCATTCCGAAAATGCGGGCGAGTGATTACGGAATAATGACCCTGTTTCAACTGTTCGCCCAACATGGATACGTCTGGCGCTGGGTGATGTGCCCGGCGATGATTTGGTGGGGATGGTCAACATACAAGGGCGTCGCTCGTTTCCGGTACCGGCGCGAAATCCGAAATGTCTACGACCTGATTGAGATCCAGGCAAAGCACTTTCCCGCATCCGCGATCATTCGAGGGAAAAACCTTCTCGCAACCCATCCGTACATTGGCCCGTGGGCCACATATTCCATGCCCCTAGACTTCGCATTGGACAATGGCTTTCTGTGGGCGTCAAAAACGCCAGTGGACTCCGACAGCAAGCTCGATAAACAGAAGATGGTAAAGCTGCCACCATTTTCTCCAGACTTAAAACTCAGGCCATTCAAAGAAAAGCGCCGCCAGCTGCCGAGTCATCAAAACGTCGTGTTAGACATTCAGCGTGCCAACGAGGTTTTCTCAGCACAGTGTGGGAGTCACTGGAAGGGCTATGAGTCGTTACCACCTCTGATCAAAGCGTTGTACGCGATTTTCGTCACCCAAGCGGCGGGAGAAAGACTGCTTGCCTGGAAAATGATCGAGCAACTGGCTTTTTCATTCCGTGAGGCTACATACGATAAAGCTTGGGACCTGGTCACTCCTCATAGTGCGAATACTGATGGTGTCGACGATCTACTTAAAAAATACGCGTCCCAGAGAGCTGTTTTAGACATTATCGAACGACATGCGCATACGATAAACGTCCTTGTTGAAACCCTTGCGCTTGCAAGGAAAAAAGGACGCATTACACACGCCAACTTGTTGTGGTTAAAGCCAGTCAATCGAACGCTCTGGTACGCGGTCTGTGGACAAGGCGGCCAATGTCCCTACTTCGAGGCAAACGGTCCGTGGGCACACGCCCAGGTAGAGCGTTTGATGGGTAAGAAACTTCCTATTCCTCACGTCTTGGGCGCGATTGAAGGTACGCGCGATCAGTTGTCACGCGAGCACTGGATCGATCCTGAAGAGTACTCCGAAGAGTTTGCGCGTAAGCAGGTAACTGAGGCCAACGCCAAACTTGATAAAGCTCGTCAAGACCAAGAAAAGAAACAGGCCACAAAAGCAGGTGTTGGTGGTGGCGGGTTAGGTGCTCTTTTTGAACAACCGGCACAGAAAAAGCCTGCAACGGGTAACCAACAAACGAAAACTAGTGAAGAGCCCTAATAATTATGAGCGGAGCAATTCACGAGCGGTTTGAAATTAAGCAAGATCAATATATCGTTGACCCACGTGGCCTATGGACGAAAATCTGGGACTGCTTCCAATACCCTTGGATACCTTTGGCTTGGGCGATATTTTCGACACTGGTGATTATCCTTTTCCCGGCATTTATTCCATTTGCACTCTTTATATTCGGCCTGCTTTGGCTCGCTGTGATAACAAAGCCAGATGTACTTCCAATCCATCTACCAATAGCAGCAGATAAAAATGATGTGAATGACCCTAAGCCGGGGGATGGCAAAGGGTATTATCGTGCACGAGGTTCCTTTTACCTTGGCAAAATAAAGAAGTTCGGATGGGAAGTTTGGGCAAACTTTGGCGCACTAACACAGCACTTCCTAATCCTCGGCACAACAGGCTCCGGAAAAACTGAAAGTATCATCTCGTATATAACCTGTTATCTGAGCGTCGGTTCAGGCGTAGCGTTCCAGGACGCAAAGGCCGCACCTAAAACACTAGTTCAAGTCGGTACTGTTGCACGAATATTTGGGCGCGATGATGACGTACGAAACACCAACTACATCACGGGTCTAACTTCTGACAAACGAGACTTTGCCGAGCGCCTCTCAAATGATGCCGCTGTATTTGCGCGCGGGTCTGCTGAGAGTAATACCCAGCTCCTAGTATCGCTTATGCCGCCCAGCGAAGGCGAAAACAAGTTGTTCTCTGAGCGAGCGGTTGCACTTGTTTCGGCAGTAATGCCCGCACTTACAGACCTTAGGGAACTTGGCAAGCTCCAGATTGACCCGGCTGTACTACGTCGCAACATGGCGTTCAAGAACTTTGTGAATCTGTATCAGAACAACAACATCACCAAAAGATCACGAGATGCTCTTCAAGCATATCTTTTGTCTCTTCCTGGTTATGATGAAGAAAAAGCGATCAATGCTCAGCCCGAAGAAGTAACCCGCCAGTTCGGTTTTGCGCAGGCATATTTTACTCGCTCCCTATCAAGCTTGTCCGATACCTACGGGCACATCTACATGGTTGGTCAGGGCGAAATTGACTATCAAGACGTTGTTCTAAACGGCCGCATTCTCATCACCCTGCTTCCGAGTATGGAAAAGTCTGGTGAGGAACTTGGCAACCTCGGTAAAATTGTACTAACAGCCACAAAAAACGGCATGGTTGTTGGGCTAGGTACCGTTTTTGAAGGCTCAGCCGAGGATATTGTTCACAACCTGCCAACTAACAGTGAAATTCCGTTTGGCATCATCAATGATGAAAACGCGTACATGCTGATTGAAGGGCAAGAAATTTTGAACGCCCAAGCTCGCGGCCTTGGTTTCGGAATTATGACCGGGACACAAGATGCGCCCGGCATGTTGGAAAACATCTCCAAAACCACTAAGCAGATTCTCGCGAACTCCGCGTTCAAACAAATCATGTACATCGATGATAAAGAGACCACTGAGCTGGCCATTGACTTGGCGGGTGAAGCTAATGTCTTGGTTCGGGGTGAATACGAACGCATCGGTGAGATGGGCAGTGTCTTTGCTGGTAAAGGGGTTCGACTTGAAAGCAGGGCTCGAATTTCTGAGAAGGCCATCAAGGCTCAGGGGCTAGGCCAATCGTTCCTATCGTACCAGGGCAAAGTTCACGAAATTCAAGGATACAACCACGGCATTCAACCAAAAGGCTCTGATCCCTTGATGAGGTTTCTGGATTATTGGTATCCGGTTCGGATGCCAAAAACCAAAATCCCGACAGAGGAAACCATACTCAAGTACATGAAATGGTTTCCAAACAAACATTGGGAAGAGCTACTGCTCATGCTGAGAGATGATGCTCGGCAAATGCTCAGTGAAATGACAGAGTACTTTTCTACTCAATTGATCATTGACTCCCTTACGCAGCTCTACAAAGAGCAGTCTTCGACGGTTCTGACAGAGATGATGGTCGATGATGATGCACTCATCGATACCACTAAACCGACGGGGCTGATCAGCCACATTATCGACGCAGCTCCTACGTCCTACGATGAAACGTGTGCCATGTGGGCACACCTCATGAAAAACAGCACCAGCGGCCAGTTTGGGGTTCAGAAGCTGGCCGAAGCGTCCGGTCTCGATGCGTTCGCCGACACGGATCAGGAAGACATCGACCTCTCGATGCTCAATTCGGGAGGCGGAGATGGTTCTGGGGGTGGTACCGATATCGGGGCAATGCAAAGTCCGCCCACCGGCCAGTCGGTACTCGCCGATTTCTTGGGGGCTGACGTTTTTGTCGAGATCCACGACGCGCCAGACTTCCCAGATCTAGTTGTACCCGACTCACACCTGGAAGAGTCGGACATGTTCTACCAGGCTACGGAAGAACCACCTGTCGAGCTCTCGCCAATGGCCACTGCCGTTGAGCGATCTATGAGCTTCATGCCTTGGATGGCCTCGGCCGTCGAGTACGAGGAAGTGAAGGAGACCCTCCATCAGACTGAACTGTTCTTCAACGGTGGTGATGTGGATGCCGCGAGGGAAGCAGTGAACCATTCCCTTGAAGTAATCAGTGAAGGGTTGGACTACCCAAAAACAGAGAGGAATTCGGTAACACCAACTGAGCAAGAACGGCTTAAGGGCTTGCTAAAGGGTTGGATTAACCAGAAGTAAGCGAACTAAGCGCCCCCCTGCCGCTGTAGGGGGGGGCTCAAGGCTATTCCCGCCCCTTACCCATACTTTGGGGTAGAGGCTCTCGCAGCACACCGTTAGCTCAGTACGCGGATGAAAAACCAAGTGGCGCAGACCGTACCTACGATGATGAGCAGGATCGAGCGCGTCGTACTCAATGCTTTTTGTGGTCTCGCATACCCATTTGTTACGAGTTCCTGGTACATGGCCAAGATCAACTTTTCAGAGTCCTCGCGCAGTGCGCGGGTGGCCCGCGTCTGACTGACCAATTGCTGTATCAGCGTCACAGTCAGAGCAAACACAATCAGCCCCCCCACGTAAAAACCTACCGATTGCGCAGGCTCCGGGTAAGCTTTGTGCCAGATTCCAAGCGCGGAGAAAATTACCAGCAACGTACCCACACGGCCTGAAAGACAGAGGCTTTGATCGTCGCGCTCCGGATCGTTGCGAGCCGTCGTTTGTGAGTCATTGGCGTCATTCCTCGATCTATTCAGCCAGTGGCTTGAACACAAAATCATGGCGGCATGCATGGCACGACACGCCATACGCGACAACTGTGGAATGGATAAAAACACCATCGGTATTGATGTCTGGGCACGTCGCTGCCTGGTGAGCCGCTACAGCGCCGCACATGGGGCACTCCAATTGCACGCTATCCGCGCCTTCCGGAATTGCTTTGGCCACCTCTTTGGGTTCATCTGCCCCGTAGATACCGAAATCTACCGGCTGTTCAGCCTCGTACTCGTCTGAATCGCGGGGGCCGGTAAGCCACATTGCGTCCCGCGAGGCTCTGGTATCGAACTCCCACGATTCACCTGGGCCGTAAACAACCGCTTCCTGCGTAGCTTTGGCATTTGAAGGTTCCAGAAACTCTGGAAGGTTCTTACGCGGGCATTCCCAAGCTGCATCGGAGGATTTGAATAACTGGCGATAAACGCAGCCGCCGATATCTTCGCTGATCCCGAACAGTTGTTTGCCATCTGCAAACTGAATCGTGAATACATTGTGTGCCATTTCTTTTACAACCTCGGAGCAGTTAACATTTTCCGCACTTTGGCAAGGCGGCGTGCCCATTGTTCATCTAGTCTTCATGTCGGGGGTTATTGTGAGGAGAAAACTATGAAACTTAGAAACTTTGCATTGTCCGTAATCGCCCTAACATGCCTGGCCGGTCTCGCGGTTGCAGCGGAAGATCCCAACATTAAACAAGGGATGGATCACCCGAAACATGAGACGGAAGCCACTGCGACCAAGGATTTCCATGTAGGTCAAGACGGAAGTAAAAATCACAAGGCGGGCGAACACAATCCGCCCCCAAAGGAGTCACCGTCGCCTAGCCCAAGCCCAAGCCCAACCAAATGACAGTGCCGCCTTCGGGCGGCTTTTTCGCACTTGGCAGATTTTCTCGGGTTCGTTTCGATTTCCCTTAACAGTTTGGTTTTTGGCATAAGTGTCTATTTGCTGACCACTTGAAACCATAGCGCCAGCAGATAGAGCGCCAGACACAGAAGCAAAAAACATCCAGTAGAAGCGACGAGCCCCACACGCTTTCCCAAAGTAATCCATGGAGCTATGGGGGCTGTCATCAATGCTCTTGCAGCGAGGTCGCGTTCAGAGCCCTCCCTCCAAACTGGCAAGTCACGGGACAAAAAAACCCCAACGGAGAACATTCCAACAGAAACGAAAAACTTCTCTACCCCCGGATACCCCCAATCCAACAACGCAAGGAGACCGAAAAGTGGCAGCAACGCTAGTAGTTTGCTGACGGCCCCCCCTGATGGAATCATCTTCGAGCTTGAAGCCAGTTTCTGCCCTAAAATTTTCATGCACCTTTCCCCGACGTCATCATTTCCCAGCCACCCCAGAGGGTAAACACCACCCCTACTGCAAGCACTGGCGACAAGAACATACTGAATTCACTACGCAGATCCGGGCCGGAGTAGGAATATGTCCACAAAAAAAACATTCCCGCTCCCCAAATAGTCAGGTTAGTCAGCCCACTTAGCAGCAATGCCAAATTGCCACGGCGTATAGCACGCTGAAGGTAGTTCACTTGATTTTTCCTTCAGACATGAAGACTCTCCATGGCGGCATATAGCACTTCAACTGGGTATTGATGGTTCATCGTGTTTTATCCGTGGTCAATTTGCTTTTGAACTCGCGCCGAGGACTTCGATGCTTGAGTAAATGATTCGGCCTACGGCGTCGTCAGTCATGACGCTGTGACGCTCGTAGAGGCCGACTTTGCCCTTGATTAACTCAAAGCCCCCGGCGAACCATCCAAGTTCGCTTGCAGCGCAAGGGAGCGTTGCTTACACGCCTAACCTCGCGCCTAGCTGTCGGAATGACCCGCCTACAGATCCCCTATGACTCATAAGAACTGCCAACCTTTACTAAACATGTGCGAAATGATGCCTTTTTCATCGATGCTTGCGAACTCAGCGTCATACACCGCTTGATTGGGAGCGGTCGCGTTGATGATGTTGTCATAGGCGTCGATAAGCGCCTGATTGGCTTCAGAAGGGCTCAACGGCGCTCCCTCAACTGCGTTGACGATAATCTCTAGCCCGCCTTTAGTCGCCCGAAAATGCTGCACCGGATACTCCCCACCACCACGTTTTGATGTGCAAATATTATCCCAGCAGATAATATACATCAAGCTAACATTATCAATTTACACAACAATCGAGTTCGATCCCCGTCCCAGCATCAGGTCCTAGGCTGATTGCACAAGATCAACTAGAGGTTGGTGGGGAGATGGATGTCTTGGCGTACGGCCGTTCTCCCTACGCAGTGTTGGGTAGGTTCCTCAAAAAGGAATGGTGCGGCGCGCACCTGGCTAAGAAGGGCTCCAAGCCAGGCATGTAACTTGGCTATGAGACCTTGGCGCTGCGCAGGCGCACATCAGATCCGATAGCCTCTAAGTACAGGTTGAGCTGATCTGGATCGGCGGGAGTGGGAGCCAACTTCTTGTTGGCAATTGATGGCAATGCACGCGCGAGCACGAGGTTTGACTCATAGAGAAAACGCGAAGCGCGGTCTCCTTTTTCAGACAAGTTCTCGGGCGACCCTGTCTTCCCTGCTTGAAGCCATGGCATGAGGTTGTCATCGAATGGGCAAAGCATCGTCAACTCTTCCCTGACACGAGTCATCCCCACATAGAACAAGCGACGTTCATCCTCGATCCTAGCAGCCTCCCCGTCTTCATTCACTGCGGCCTTTCGGGGTTTATGCGGGAAATGTCCCTCCGCCAACCCAATCATGTAAACGCATGGCCACTCCAACCCCTTGGATCGGTGAACCGTCGTCATGAGAATCGCAATGGTCGATTCTTTTGCTTTATCGGAGAATGAACGTAGGTCAGCCATATGACCTAGGAACTTCCCTAGGCCCTCGTCCTCAGGACGAGCATCAATGTAGGAAACAAAAGCCTCGATGATCGCCATGCGATCTTCGAATTCTTCGCCTGATTTGCTGAGCTTCTTGATCGAATCTTCAATGGCAAGTTCGCGTATCAACTCGCGAACCAATTTCGAAGGCTCGGGCTTGGCCTTCTCCTTCGCCAGCGCCCTGACAGCCCTCCATAGCCGCCCACGCAGAATGACAGCTTCAGCCAGATGGCTGACCATTCCGGATAGATTCCCAGCTACAAAGGTTGTGAATCCTTCTATGCCATCGGGCTGCACCAGCACGCATCGCGCCAGCTCGTTAGCGAGATCCCAGGTCAATCCCAAGCTGGGTATGTTGAGCATCTCGCGTACGACGCTGATGCTCCCAAAATCAGGTTCGCCCTGATAAGGCCTAGTTGCTAGTTGACCTGACGCCAGCTGCATCCAAGAAAGGAGGCCTGCAACTGAAGGGTTTTCAAGAACTGAGTGCTTCTCACCACCTTCGAGCCTGAAAGCAATACCTGCTTGAAGAAATGCAAACTGAGTCGACCCCGTTCGAGAGTAAGTGCGGAATAACACAGCTATATCAGAGAGCGGCCGACCATTTTTAATTTGCGTTTCTATCAATCTGAGAAGGTTTGCGCCTTGGGAATCTTCCCACTCAATCTTGATCTGCGTATTTGGTGTGGAGTGAGCTGAAATGCACAGTTTCGCTGCGCGGTTGACGTTGTGGGTGATTACGTAATTTGCTGCGCAAGACAGGATGTGACCATATCTGAACGTCCTCGTCAGCTTGTAAGTGGTCGCACCTGGAAAGTCTTTATAGAAGCCCTCTAAGATGTAAGAAGGCTTCGCTCCGCGCCATGTATAAATGCACTGGTCATCGTCACCTACAACCATAACCCGAGCTCGTCGGCCTGCAACAAAACGAATAAGCGCTTGCTGGGATTCACAGATATCTTGGTACTCATCTACGATGATGTGTTCATATCTATTGCCAACATGCTCTGCGGCCTCCGGATTCTTTTCCATTGCCACTACAGCATCATAAATCAGGTCGGAAAAGAATCTTACACCACTCTTTTCGCGTGCTCGTTCGTATTGTTTATAGGCATCAACGAACCAATGGTATTGAGCGTCCCATGCCCCACTAGACCAGACCGTTTCCGGTGTCTCTAAATCACTTTTGACCCTGTCGATGAAGGTCATGAAGACATCAGCGATCATCTTCGGAAAACGGTAACCCAAGCGTTTGCAAAACGGTTCAATTACGCTCGCAGCAAAGTTTCTGGCTTTTTGGACATTACCAATAAAATCCCAACGCGGAACAAATCCGCCCTGAGCCAGCCAACGCAATGCGAAAGTACCCAAGCCGTGAAACGTAACTGACTCTGGGGCGTTCCGTGAGCCAAGACGCTTACCGACCTTCACGCCAAATTCTTCAGCAGCACTGGTGTTGAACATAACTGCGATAATTTGCTGGGGTTTAAATCGATGCGCCTCAACCAAGTAGCCAATACGCTCGATCATGGTCGTGCTTTTGCCCGAGCCAGCAACGGCCAATACATTTGAGTGCTTCCCAACGGGATGCAAGACAATCCGCTTTTGTTCTTCTGATAATGCCATGGCTACTCCAGAGGATGCTTGTTCCCAATGTATGGGCCTACTACAGAGGAAATTTGCTGGAAAGCGCTGGGGAAGCGCTCATACGTTTTCAGAAACTCAATCGCAGTCTCGCCAACCGTTAACACCCCACTGGCCACATCCTTCAGTTCCAGGTCGCAAGCATGAATGGTTTGGTTTCCGCCCTCTCCTTCCAACACCAGTCGGCCGAGCGTTCCCCACTGCAAGCAAAACTTTTGGTACCGCTTGGAATCAGCCACTGCTTTGAGTCGGTGCACCGAAGCTACGATGTCAACGGATATTGAGCCATCTGAGAACCTAGAGGATATTTTCCAGAACATTCAGCACCTTAGCTAATCACGAATCACAAAAGTCAAAATATCATCACCAGCTAAAGATTTAGCAGTCCTGCCCGACATACGTTGAAATTTCCTCGCCTAGCGACTTCGGAATTCCGACTATTGTCGGTCGCTATGGGTGGCGTTGCCAAGGAAAATCGACCTTTTTCCCGCAGGGCGCCAACGGTATCCAAACTCACAACGTTGCATTTGGAAAAGCGATGAGGCAGCTCCGCAAGGAGAAGCACCTCTCTCAAGCAGCCTTAGCACTAGAGGCGGGGCTAGACCGTACCTACATTTCATTGCTAGAACTCGGTCAACGCTCGCCAACACTGGATACCCTTATGCTCCTTGCCCCTGTCTTGGGTGTCTCACTCGCCGAGTTGGCAACTAGGACACAAACGATGTTAAGCGAGATCAACGCAAATGCTTTTCGCAGAGGCTCTTGAAAAGTACAGGACACGAATCTCGATTTTAAAAAAAGGATTTAAGCAAGAGAGCTATAGGATTGAGCTGCTTTCGAGATCATTTTTAGGTTCAAAGCAAATTCGAGATATCACATCGGTAGACATTGCTACACACCGCGATGATAGATTGACTCAGTATAATCCCAAAACAGGCAAATTACTCTCACCTTCAACTGTAAGGTTAGAAATGTGCCTCCTATCCCACGTCTTTGAAATCGCCATGATCGAATGGGGCGAATGCGATGAAAATCCAGTACTCAAAGTAAGAAAGCCTAAGACCCCGCCTGGTCGCGAACGAAGAATGACATCTCGCGAAGAGCGTTTGATTTTAAGGTATTGTCACAGCTTCTCAAATCAGGAGCTCTACTCGATTGTCGTTATCGCTTTGGAAACGGCAATGCGGCAGGGAGAAATTCTAGGTCTCCAATGGGAGCACCTGAACCTCAAGACGCGAGTCGCTCATCTGCCGGAAACAAAGAATGGTACAAAGCGAGATGTTCCACTTTCAATTCGAGCCCGAGATGCATTTATAAAGCTGGGCGTGCAATCCAAAGGGCGTATTTTCAAATACACGTCTGAAGGCATTAAAAGCACCTGGCGGAACATGCTTCAGAAAATCGAGATTCAAGACCTCCATTTCCATGATATGAGGCACGAAGCCATCAGTCGGCTTTTCGAACTGGGAACGTTGGATCTGATGGAAATCGCTAGCATCAGCGGGCACAAATCGCTATCAATGCTAAAGCGGTACACGCACTTAAAAGCACAACGCCTGGTGAGAAAACTCGAAGCCGGGAAAAACAAGGGAAAGCAGGTTGTCATGACCTACCTCATCCCCTATCCAGCACAAATCGTTCAGTGCGAAAAGCTTGTGAGCATTCGATTACTTGATTTTGAAGACCTGAGCGTAACAGGTACTTGTCGGGTAGAGACCATCACAAGGGCAAAAGACGCACTACTGCGCAGAATCGTGACATCCCTACGCGACACGCTGCCAATCCCCTCGCCGGATCAGTACCTAGACATGATCAAAGACGAGAACGTGATCATGATTGACCCCTTATCGTTGGCCTCTTAACACAAAATTACTGATGAAGTGGCCAATCCATTGCCTCAGAAAAACCCATAATGATGACTATCGCCAGATGAATGTCATCATTATGGCAATCAAGGCTCTCGGCGAGCCCTGTTTTTGTCTGATTTTTTTCACAAAAAAAAAGTAAATATTGCGTTCGAAGGGGACGCACTATTCGAAGCTGGCTACAGCCATCTTGCCAATCCGGTGTGTGGGCTACAAGTTCACAATCCGACCCTCAGGGAGGTCTTTGCGGATTCTCTTGGGAGTCTGGAGGATCAACTTGCAAGGGGCATGATCCCCGCTACTCCTGTCCGACAGGATACGGCCAGAATTACTTCTCTGAACGTAATGATGGAGTTTGGCGTCAAATCTGGGCGTGCGTGAAAGTATAGTTTTGCCAATCCGGTGTTTGGAAATCGATGCAAAGTCCTCAAGCCGGTGGGTTCTCTATCTCGCAAAACGGCTGCTTGACCGCAAACCCATTTACCGGCGGATGTTCATGCGCAGCTGGTAAATCACCAACCGCGTTATTCGATCTTGTGCTACAGGATGGCGGTAGTACTGCGTGCAATCCCTGCCGGATTTACACCTGCTCCTAAAGCATGCAGTTTTGCCAATCCGGTGTGTGGCATTCAAGTGGTGGAAGTGTTGCTTCGCTAGGAAATCCCGGCTGGAGTTGCGATCCATCAACTGGAAAGATTGAACAATGGGGAAGTAGCGGGGCACTCGGAAATGATGGGACACGCTGGGAGTCATTTCCACGCCCAATGGCATACGCTTTAAATATAGTGGTTACGGCAATCAATCTTCCTGAAGCCAGCCGTCGTGGGGGCGACATGGCTGCTTACTACTTGTCCGGTTCAAATGCTCTGATTGTCAACGACGATTACGCAGTTGACGGCTACTACTGGCGCGTGATTGGTTATGTCCCTTCCTGCTGACCACCTTGCCAATCCGGTGTTTGGAAAAAGCATTCGGGAAACGATATGTTGTCAGTAACTTCCCCCACTGCATCGTGCTCCACACAAATTCCAGTTTTTAACGGAAATTTCGTAACTGCATCGTGTCCTGCTGGATATCAAGTTACTGGCGGGGGATATCAGCTCGCATGGTGGGGGCCATTCAATGATTATTCATCGAACGCTCCAGACTACAGCGCTCCGTCAGGTAACGGGTGGGGAGTTATTGCCGGCGCAAAAGCAGCTAACTCATGTTTTGTAGCGTTTGCAGTCTGCATAAAGTAGCTGCAACGGAGATTGCCAAATCCGGCGTTTGGATAAAAACAGTGATTCCGCTGACGGTATCGGAACGGGATTCATGACCGGCATTGCAGGCCAATACGTAACCAGGTTAACGGGTGGCTATTACTGCCCGGCCGGTTTAGTTGCGAACCTGGGCGGGGTCCAAATTGGTGGCTGCGACCCCTGCTTAATGTGCTCGTGCAGTAAGCCTTAAGCTATCAATTGATTTTGTATGTTTTGACTCTGCAATTCTTTATGTGTCCCAAAATACAATGACAACGCCAGGCAAAATATTGTCAGGGCTCATCGAGGTTTTGTAGCCATTCTTGCTGGTAATCAGATCGACTCGGGAGGCAGTAACGTCGACGCATGGTCGGCGGAAGCAAGCATAAGCGGGAAGCTTCCCCGACACAGGGTTGGTGTGTGTGGCTGCATGATGTGCGCGGCGAACATCAGCTTCATTGCACAGACTCAACCTCTCAGAGGCGTTGAAGCGACTATGATCTGCGCTGGTGCCCGGTAGATATCGCTAAGGCGATCTTCACCTTCTTTCCCTACCCTATGCATACGGTCTCATCATCACGCTTGAATGACTAATATAGTTTATTGATGAAGCTGGTAAGACGAAGTGAAGTTTTATATGTGAGCGTATGGCTTACTAGAAACAAATACATCGTATTTAGCCAAGAAGGGTTTGTGTTAAATCATTTGTAAATCAGACTCGCACTAGTACAACTGCTATTAGTATTCAAAGCCCAACTGAATACTAATAGCGGCATTATTTGCTGTCATTAATAACAAAACTGAAACCGACTATGCCGTGTTCAGTCAGTTTAAGCAGCAAAAAATAGTGGCGTAATCGTTTTTACCTACAGTCAGACCAGGTGTGCTGCTATTCCGCCAATCCTGCCCAGTACTATCCCATCCAATCTTCTTATAGCCAGCAGGACAAGCGTACGTTGTGGCGTCGTTTGCCGCGTAGCCTGGAATGCTGAAAGCCGTGCAGTTCGGGGCACCGCTCGGAACCTTCCAAACACCGGATTGGCAAGAAAGTGGCATACCGGCAGTGCTGATAGCTTGGGTACCAACGCCTGCACACCCCCATCCCTCGTTTGCGTATGCCGGGGAAAGACCTGGCGGCCCACCGATGGCAGCCGAGTCAGCAGCGTTGGCGGCAATAGCGAACGCAGAGATGAACAGAATTCCTATGGCTTTGAACATTTCAATTCCTCACTTACACATGGTTTCAGTCTTAACCAACCCACAGGGATGGTTGTCAACATTTCGCCAACCTAGACCTTGTACCCAAACAGCGAGGCGCGGTACGAAGTAAGTGGCTGCTTCATCGGAATAGGCGTAGAAGCCCCCAATGTTAGATCCGACCCCCGAATCGCAAGCTGCCGCTACCGAAACGTAGATCTTGGCGACTTTGGGTGCGAGACACGTTGGCTTGGCAACGGCAGTTCCTGCCCTCACCACATCAAAGTTCACGTCCATACCAGCGATAACCATGAGCGGTGGTTGCACACTGGAGGAACCAAGTAGTGCAGGGATGCCTGATCCGCTATAGCGTTGATAGGCAATCGAACTGCCCTGGTCGTCGCGCAAATTGATCTGGCCGCTATAGCTGCTTTGGCCATAAACGTTCCAATGCCATTCAGGCTCTGCTGCCACCGCAAATGCGGAGGCGGAAGCGGTGGCAAGCGTTAAATACGCCCCTATGAGAAACGACTTCATTTCTTACCTCCGCCCATCTCTTTCGGGCATTTCTCAAGGTACTTCGGCTTTTCGTCATCGCGGAGCTTTGCGTACTTTCGGAGCGCTTTGTCACACTCCTTTATGCCCTTCCCCATGGGATTACTCAGGCAGACCTGCATCTCACATGCGTCGCCCTCATCCCCGCCAAGTATCTGGCTGGGATCTGGACCGAAGCTTGGTGCGCCCAAACCAGCAGCACTGACGGTTGAAACGAACAGCAGGGAAAAGAGGGCAAAGAAACAACAACGGATACGTGGCATCTGAATCACCATGGAAGTTTGAAATCATCTAGGACTTGCTCCTGCAAGCCACCGCGCAATACTCGCCTCAACCTTCAGAGCAGCTCTGTGAACCTTGATTGCGTACTGCTTTTGACGCTCCAGCTGCTCCGGTTTTTTTGGTGACTCACCGGTGTGGTAGCAACCGACGCCATGCCAGAAAGAAGTGCTGAACTTGTTCAGGCATCGACGAAGAATCCAACCTGCCGCCCAGAGGTTCTTGCAGGTGTCGTTTTTCAGCTGCTCAGCGTCGATGCCGACCTCTTTGGTTTTATCAAGCCAGGCTGAATTGATCTGGGCAGCTCCGTAGTCGTAACTGCCATTTTTGTTTAGGTTGGCCATCCCTTTACGTCCCCCTTCGACATAGAGGATTCCACCCAAAAGCGAGGGCGGAAGCTGGTATGCAGAGACGACAACCGAGAAGCAGTGTCTCGGTACCTCATCGTGCAGTATGGCGGGGGGAAGATCTATCATATAAGTCCATTATACCAGAGGATTGTGAATCAAAGGGAGATCATCCTCCTCTGACTAAAGACCAGTAATGACGGCTAAAAATATCGTTCACCACAACCGTTGGCGGGTTGACTGCTGGATGCCCGAGGCCCTGTTCTACGAGCTCGACATTGATTGGCGCTTGGCGGTACCACAAGACAGCCGCCCAAACGTCATAGCCAGAGACCTTTTCCAAAGGAATGTAGAAGTCGATCAGCATCCCTTTCAATCGGTACTGTTCCGACCAAGCCTTAAAGCCCTCGACATCCTGGACGATCACGTTTGCGAGCCTGATGACCCTTTTAAGCTGCTTACCCTTGTCGTAATAGGCAACGATCATCATGTTCCCAACGACCTTCTCGATACTTCCTGAGAACCGCTGCGGCTGAAGAGGCGGTTCAGACTGGGAGTCAAGCAGGGCTCGGGTTGACCAAACCAGCGCATAGTAGACATTCGAGACTTTTTCTTTGGCTGTGAATAAACCAGTGTCCTTACCAAAAGTGGTATCCGCAATTGACCAAATGATAACGAAGCAAAAGGCAACACCAGTAACAGAAGCAGTCAGACTCGCGAGTAAAGCCTGACCAGGATTTTCGTAGCGCCACTGCGACCAGGCATCGAAGATCGCATGGAGCCGATCTACCAAGCGTGCAAAAAAAGCAGAACGCTGCGTGCTTGAGTTAACCCGATCCTCAGGCTTGGCAAAAACACTCAACAGCTTTTCAACAGACGCCCTTACCTCGTCAAGCCTTTCCTGATCCATAGAGACCTCAGTAGCTTTTGAAAGTAAGGGTTATTAGGGAACCACCTAAGTCAATACCAACCCCACCCGTAGAGATCTTGGTTATCTTCGGGGTCAAGGCTTGACCATTCGGAGCAGTGACTGCCATTGAAAGCATAGGCTCTTGAATTGCGTAAAAATGGCCGTTTATGAATGCACCATTATTTGTAATACCACTTACTTGCGGCCTAAAACGAGTGAAAAAGTCCATCACAGGATTGAATGCTTTTTTGGTCTCAACATCCTTAACTTCGACAATCGGCTCCGGCAAGCTAAAAGCATCTTCAATTAATTGGTCGTTAGTGACTGATGCGGATTGTTCGTTAGTGGTCGACGACTGCACAATTGACAAAGCAACTAATTTTTGTGCGTTAGCCTTAGTAATAGCAAGAGACGGGGGAGCTTGTTCGCCATAAATGGTCTGCGATCCCATCCGCACAGTCGCTTCCTTCAAGTAATTGTTAGCAACCCACGCCAAGAAAAGCGCAGCGATCACAATCCCAGCTTTAAGAATTTCTGGGGATAAATCCATATCAAGGTTGATTTTTTTCATTATTAGGCCCCTTCTTTCTTACCGTCTGAGTCTAGGCGAACGCGCACGCAAAAATCAGAGACCCTAGCGGTGGGACGTTTGCTCTCACGGTCATAAATGATCTCGACGCTACCCAACTCAATGTCGTTCCGTTTAGAAAGTTGCTGAAGGCCAACTCTCAACGCAGTCATGTTTACAGCGGACAGGTCCAATGGGCCTCCAGCATTACCCAAGCAAACCCTTTGCAAGCCAACCGATAGGCCGTTGAAGAGAACCGGATCACCACTTATTTGCCGGATAGTATCAACATCGCTTATAAGCCCGTGTTGATCCAAATTAACGACTCTGGAGAGCGATAATAAGTCCCTGACTTCAGAAGCACCGACAAAACGGCGCTTCCACTCATCATTAACCGGGAGCAAAGCCTGATACGCTGCTTTCCACTCGATAAGCAACTCATTTGCTGCAATTTGCTTTAAGGTGACGCCCTTGAGTTTTTCCCATGCAGGGAAACTCTGGCTCAAAAAAACAGCGCTGATTACAGCCGAGCCCAGAAGGGTCAAATACTTAGTAGGGAGCATTGCTGGCCCCCCCCAAAGTATATCTCCAATACGACTGCTGAGCCTGGCCTATTTTTATACTCTCGTCAGTGTGATCAACCAATCGCACTGTCATACCAGTTTTATTGTTAAGCATAGCTACCATAGGCTCCGCTTGGTCACGTGCTGAAAGATCACCTTCTTTAGGAAGGGAAATCTCAATACGGAATTGATCTACAGCCATATTACCGACATCCATTGAGCCTTGATTTGACGATTTAAGCTCAATATCCTTTGCCGAATAAAAGACGACACTTTTAACCAAAACACCTGGCAATGTGGCCACTTGAGCTAGAAAAGCGTCTTCACGGCGAAGACGTTCTTGGTGTTCTGGCTGTTTATTCATCAGCTCTTGGCGATACCGCAACTGATCAAGAGACTGAGCACTGTTCTCATAAGCAGATTCATAACCTGCAATTTCAGACCTGAACTCAGAGCGGGCAGTGTTAAACTTAGCGTACCCCAAACCGACGATTACTGCATAAGCTGCAACAGAAACGCCGAGTAGCGTTACAGCAGGTATTACGCCCAACGATTCATCATTACGTTGCTTGCGTAGTTGTATGCGACGTTCTACAAGACGTTTGAAAGGCTCATCACCAACAAGTCTGAACCGATCCATCGCCGTGATGTCACTAAGCGGTGGCTCTGGCAGTGGTGAACACCAATGAACTTCATGAAGCGGATGCTTTTCAAAAACATCTTTGAGTACAGCCTCAAGTTGGAAAGGAGAACCATCCCAACGGTTCTCTAACACAGATTCCAGTCGAGAATCGCTAAAGACAAATACTTCAAGGTTGATAGTCCCGTAGGATACGGGCGCACCACCTACAATAATCGCATTGTTCTTCAATGCGAGACCGTATGCGAGGTAATGGTCAGCAATCAGTGCAACCTTGCCATTATAATTCGCGGCGTTCTCAACTGCTTCACGTTTTATCGCCAGGTATAACTGTTTTCTCGATCTATCAAACAATCGTGATTTAGATGCCGACCTAGGGTTCTGCTGAATAAATTCAGGATCGCCATTCTCGTCTGCTGAGGAGGTAACCTCTTCCAAGGCTTCGCGATCCACAGAGGCATAAACAAGATCCCCGCCGATAAGAAGAAGCTCACGGCTGTTATCGAGAATGTGCTGCTCGAAGTCATTAGGTGACGATACAAATTTCATGAAATGACCCCTACTAACTATTTTGAAGATGCGCAGTCAATACAGAACCAAGCACCGTGTAAACCATTGAAAGTGGCGCTGTGACCGCAATACCAGTTAATGCCAGCCCAATCGTGTTAAGTGTACCAATCGCTTTCTCAATTTTCTCACGGCCGTCGTCGACCATCACCATGCCGTATTCACGCATGGGCTCAGTAATACTGCCTGTTTGGTGAGCTTGACGGAAAGCTAACCGCATATAGGCAGGCCAGAGAGTCGGATTCGTTCTGGGATCACCTTCTTCCCGACGCTGATTATCTGAGGCCTTCTGCATGCCGAACTTACCCATGTCACGACCAAAAGCAATAAGCGCCGGTTGAAGAGGTTCCGGCAGGGTTTTAACTACATATTTGATTTGTTCATCCATGGACAAACCAGCAGAAGAAACGATTTCGAAATAGCGTGCAGTTATCCCATACTTCAACAACGAATAGGCGTAGCCAACACCTTTCATTTTTAAAAGCAAGGTTATCAGGTAGTTTTCGAGTTTTTTTCGATTAGCCTCATTAGCTAAATATGCCGAAACCCCAAAACCAATAATCGAAAAACAACCGAGTATTGCAACCCACCATTCCTGAATAAATTGATTGGAATGCAGCGCCATCGAAACAACCATAGGAGGTGAATACTTACTTGGTAATCCGTGGCGAATTGCTTCGTACAATTGAGGGACTAGCACTAGGTAAAAGGTTAAACCAATAATCAATGCAGTAAACATCAAACCAAAAGGAGTGCGTAAACCGCGCAATACTTTATTGATAGATTCCTGGGTTTTACTGGTTTGCCAAATTTGATCAAATACATGGTCAAGACTGCCAGCTTCCTCACCAGCGACAATCGCGGGCATCACATTTTGAGGAAATACCGACTCAAGGGCCTTGGAGATGGGTATACCTGATGTGTTTATCTTTTTTGCGCCCGCGTTAAGGATGGCTTTGAATCGTGGGAGCATGTTGCCAGCTTCAACCATGATTTCAGCTGCGGATAGGTTACCGGCTTTATAGAGGTTACGGAAAATAAAGCTAACCTCCATTAGCTCCCTATTGGTGCGAATCGCCTTATCGGTTTTAGTATTACTCATCAGACCGTCACCGTCTTAATATCGATACGGCCTGCACAAAAATGCTTAAAAGCCGAATCAAACATTTTGTATGGCGTCATTGCCTGGACTCTCAAAAGATCTCTAGGATCGTTTGCAACCAATAGATTTTTGATTTCCGGAGTAAAAAGAAGTAGCCCATGAACTGGAATCATACTGGCATAGCCTTCAATGCACGCACTACACCCTTGAGGCTTTGCCACACGATGAAACGCAGGCAAACTTTTCCTATCAAAGTTTTCAATCCCTTTATGCCGAGCATAAGCTTCTAATGACCGGACGTCCTTTTCTTCAAACTCTGTTTCAACACTGCATTTTTGGCAGACACACGGCAATAGACGTTGAGCTAGCACCGCTTCAATCGCCTGCACGAGGTCGTAAAGACGTTCGGTGGGAATGTAGTTAGCAATGGTTTTATAACCAGTAACTGGATCATTCGCATGCGTCGTCGACAACACCAAGTGGCCGGAGTTAGCCGCGCGCGAACAAGTCTCCGCTTCATCTGGGCCACGTACTTCCCCGATAAAAACCAAATCTGGGTCGTGTCGCAAAATGCCGCGCATGCCAAGGAAAAATTCGTTTTCACCCGGTTTGAAGGCATCACGATAAATATGCTTACTTACATCGATATGGGATACACCGATTAAAACACGCTCAACTGGTGATTCGAGACTTAGTCGCTTCTTTTTGTCCCCCCAATAATGATAGTGCTCGGTCATGATGCCAGCGATAGTTGTAGATTTTCCTGAGTTCGTCGGCCCGCAAACCAAGATCAGTCCTTGGTCGAGAATGGCAAGACGTCGCAGCTCTTCAATTATTACAGGATCTATATTCAACGAATCTAGGGTGATCTGCTTAACTTCACGAGGTAGGACTCGGATCGATACAGATACGTAATCATCACTTATGCCTGAGTTTACAATTGGCATGAAGTTGATACGAAGGAACGCGGTACCGCTTTTTCCTTTAAACGTAGCACTACCATCTAATGGATGAAGTACGCGGCCGCCACCGGGGTTAGCCTTGGAGCGCTGACCAAGCACGTTGACTAACTGGATTCGTGTTGATGCATCAATTTTGGCGACGAGTCGAAGCATTTGGTGATTTCGGAAAAACACGTTGCCCGATCCATCTTCTTGATGCGGAACAATCCAAATGTCGTTCACGCCCTGGTGCATAGCCAAGTTGAAGAAGCTGATCAAACGCTGAATCAGCGGATCGGAATCTCCCTCACTTTGATAGATTATCTGTTGGTTATCACCTTCAGAACCATTATCAACTCCACTTTCCATGCTGTGGGTCAGCCCCATCATCATGTTATTCGATGCAATGCCGTATACAATCGAGTCAAGCGAGATCTTGTCAGCTGTAAGAGCTTTGAAAACCGGACACTTGTATGTCTGGGCTCTATTTCTCGCAGTGAAAGCCGTCAGCTTAGCAATGTCGCCGAAGAGGAGTACCGTCTGACGACCTTCAGCCAGGACAGGTAGCATTTGTAATCGAGAACATTCATTACCAATGCCGTGTTTATCCCCGGCCATAATGGGGTGGAGTAGGAGCGTATCCGTAGGGTTCCCTACAAACAAATATTGTTGCTGGATAGCCATGATTTCATCGTATCTAGCAACGATTGGCTGACAGGTCTCTTTCAACCATTCCAATGTCTTGGAAGTAGGTGGCTTTTCCAGTATCCGCCTTTCAACTTCTGCCTCAGTCATGATTTCAAGCGCAACAACAATCTCGCCCGTCTTCTTGCCAGACAGAGAAACACAGCGCTGAGCATGAACCTGGATCTCATGGGAAGGATCAGTCAATCCCCATTTCTTGATGAGGATCTCTACGGCGGTACTTACTTTAGCGTTCATGGTTCACTCCAGGCGAGCTTCTTCAGCAAGGCGTATAAATTGACCAGAGCTCTGCTCAACGCCAGTACGATTTACTAGTGCTATGTGGTTTGCTGAAATTTGGTTGAAAGCTATTGGATTACCCCAATAGTTGAAGAAATCATCACACGCAAGCGGGATACCTTGGTATGTAAAATTGCCTTGGCAATTCGCTGCGGTACCAGCGAAACCAGCTAAGCTAGCCAGGTTAATAAATGCCCCATTGCCCAAAGTCGAAAACTTACCGTCATCGCTATAACGCCGCAGAAATTTTTGCAGCGTTCTTTGCATTCGTTGTTTTTCAGAAACTATTAATTCAGATTTATTTTCACGATTTTCAAATTTCAACCAAAGGCTGTTTACATTGCCGCACCAGCTATCAGCTGTGTAAAAGTCACCTACACCGCATGTATTATAGCTAGCGCTTAAATAGTCAGCATTACCCAAATACAACCTTGGGGATTCAAACCATAGCGCCAACCTGTTGAATTTCCATTGGGAGTCATTTACACCCACAGTAGTTGCAAACTGAGTAACATCATTCAGGTGCAATCGAAGGGGTTCAAAACCCGGTCTCGCTGCGACAAGAGCCGGATTAAGAAATCCTTGATTGGGATATTCAAAATAGTGCTGCTTTAACCCATCACCGAGGGCTTTGATGTGGTAGGCGATACTTTGCGACCGGTAGTAATCATAGCGCTCTTGAACACGCTCGATGGCCGAACCTAAGGTTGAAAATATCACCAGCCCGATGGCAATGAATAAGAAGGCAAACACTACCAGGAACTCCTTATGGCGTACTGATCATTTTGACAACGTGCTTTCCGTCACCATCAGCTGCGGTATATCGCAACGGACCGGTCGATATAGCTTGCGTTGCATCGAATTGAATCCCGAAATCCTGTGCGAGCTGCTGAAGCGTATCAGACGGTACCAGATCGTACTGAAGACAGATTTTGCCCACAGATGCGCACGATGCTTGGAATGACACAGGAAAGTTAACAACTGCGTACGAGCCAGGTGATGAACCACTCGGACGACTAACAACAGTAATATCAGTATCGAGTGGACGCGCGTTCAAACCACGGTACTTCGCAATGTAACTCGCATTTACCGCGTCTTCGCCGATGATGATGACATCCATCATCGTCAAGCCTGACTTGGTAATAGGGTTTGAAAGTGCGTTAGTGCCTGTACCGAGCTGAGCATGCATGATGCCAATCGCGGAGGCCGTGGCTTTAGCGAATGATCGCATAGCCTTGGCGTTCGCAGGATCAGCCGTTCCTTTAAACGGGTTTGCCACCATCAGCAAGAGGATGCCGAGGATTACTACCACGATCATCAATTCGATGAGCGTGAATCCCTTTTGGTTTCTGCGTTGTTTAAGCTTGCTTGCAAGAAGCATTGTTCATCTCCTTAAAAAGTTATAACTAGATCTGATGCGATGACACCGGTTGGTGGAGCTGCGGCAGTAAGATTTTTGTTTAACCGTAAAGCCGAGTAGTGTGGCGGCAAACCTGCCGTAGCAGTGCTAGGCGCTGTTGGGTCATAGTCTTGGCAGTATTCGATTGAGCCACCCCAAGCGGTACTACCAAACTCCTCTCTGCTAAGACCAATAGAGTCGAGAATGTTTACGTTAGCCGCATCTAATCTATACCAACCGTTGTGACACCCCATGTTTGTTACTGGATTACGCCCAACAAAGTTAGGCGCACCCGAGTTCGTCGGCAGTGGATAATAATTTTGACTACTATTGGCAGCGGCCATCCTAAGCCTTGCGTTAAATTCACTGCTCAGCTTGTCCCGAAGTGTATTTGTTCGAGAGATCGTCATGCTCAACATCTGCTTCTGTTCTGCCAGAGTACTGATCACCACACCCGCGTAGTCATTACCGGACGGAACCCATGTAGCAAAATTGGAACCGTTAAACGCACCGGAATCACCAGGAACACTTGTGTTGCAGCTGGCCTGTACTCCACAAGTAGTCTGATAGATAGCGCCAACATCATAGGTCAAGGTAATTTGGGTACCTGTTTGGAAATAATAAGGCATAGTGTAAATAAGCCCTGACACTAACTGATAGACCCTAACATTGCGGTTGATCGAACCGTCGTCATTGATGGAGTTCACCTCTACACCAGAGTTCCTCATTTCCAGTGACAACGCTAATCCCGGAGCACTTGTGTCATTAGGATTGAATATGGTGCTATTCATCCCACTGCCTGAATACGGTGCAGGCAAACGTCCGTTATTTGTATTCCGGGAAAAGCTTGTAATCGCTGTGGAAACTCGTTGAATTGCCAACGAGTTTCTATCCCGATTTTCCATTTCTCGGAGTTGTAGAAACTGAGACATGAAAGGCGCGAGCATCACCAAAATCACACCGAAGACGACCACACAGATAATCAACTCAATGAGCGTAAACCCCGCACTTCTCCTTCTCACAATAACCTCTACTTATTGATTTTTAGTGTGAGAGCGAGGTAATAGGTACTTACCGCATCCTTATGCGATTTCTTACCCATTAAGCCGGAAAGGAAATTGCCTTCAGCGTTGTAACCAGGAATACCTGAGCCAGAGCTTTCATTAGACTCGCTCACCTGGCCACCCAGAATGATCATGTCCCCATCGCGCATCAGCACTTCACCGGAAAAGTTACTATCTCGAATTTTCGGGATAGGCGAAGGTATCTGTTCAGTTTTGCCATCAGATCCAGTGATGAATTGGACCGACTGGAATACACCGGTCTGTATCGACTGAGTGAATGTAATTGGAGATCGTACGGTTTGCTCTTCGGCATCGTACGTTGGGACGATCCGCAGCAAAGCTCCTGTTTTGAATGGCACTAGCTGGTTCGTTGTACCAACCAGTGCACCGCCAGAAGCCCCTGATGATGTGTTTTGAACGATCTGGTTGTAATACTGGGTTTCATATTGAGCAAACTCGCCAGGCACGCCATTGGTTGTTACCAAACGAGGTTTCTGCTTTACCGTAAAGTTTCCGTTTGCTTCTAGGTATGCAAGGAATATCTGGGCTGGGTTCCCAGTTAATTTTTGCAAGCCGAGGAAAGTGTTGCCAATTACACCTTGATCACCAGGTGTAACCGCAGGAGGGTTGCCGGTGGATGGTGGTGAGACCGTCACACCACCCAGTGCGTTGTTATTCACAACCATCCCGTACTTACCACCAGCAAAGGTGGCAAACGCTTGGAGATCGAGGCCCTCACTTTTATCACGTGTAGTCGAAACCATGATCAACATGCCTTCGTACACCATGACCGCGCCGTTATCGTTCTTGACCCGCTTGATCAGTTCATCGACCTGGGTCATAACCCAGTGAGGTGCTTGGACAGTAATAGCCCCGGTATCAGGGTTAGTGCTGTAGTTACCAATCGTTTGTTCGGAACACAGCTCTTGAGTCGTCGTTCCACCAGCTGATACCGCTGGTTGTGCCGCTAGGAGGTTTACAGACGGTGGGGCCATAGGACCGCCCAAGCTGCCTGACAGCTCTGGCGGTAGTGGAGGCAGGCTCGCGCCGACGCTCACAGGGGTGACCGAGGATGTAGTTGGTATGCATTGCTTGAGCATGCTTGCCAACTGCTTATCCAAGTTCTCCCAGAACTTGCCTTCGATTTCAATCTTGCCCGTACCCGTATCAACCCCGGTCGACACACCCCCGACAAGGTTTGAGTTTGCACCGCCACTACCGCCGCCCATGGCGCTGCCGCCTGACGACCCACCGCTGCCTCCGCTGCCACCTGAAGATGACGAGCCGACGTTGCCGGAGATCGTGCCGTTTTTGTAGGAGGTTTTGCGGGCACCCAGCTTCAAATACCAGGTACGTGAGCGCATAGGGACAATAGCGACGAATTGGCCATCGTCGTTAATAACGTAGTCGAGTCCCATTGGGGTGAACAGCAGCCGCATGGCTGTCTCACCATCAACGTTCGTTACGCCGAATCCAGAATAGGTGTAGTTCTCAAGAGCCAGAGAAGACATTACGTTGACGCCTTTGCTCCGCAGCATCTCCGCCAAAGCACGCCCGCTAATGCCAGGGTTGTTTTTTGCAACTGGCAACGAAAGACGAATATTCTTCAGCCACTGGTGCTTCGGAATTTTGACCGGCTCGCCAGCCATAGGAATATTGCTGATGCGCACCCGCTGGTTACCCGTTGCATTCATCTTTGCCTTGAGTTCATCAATTTCAGTATTGAACTCTTTGACTTTCCCCGATTCGCTACCAATATGAGTGGTGCAACCCGTGGCGACAACGAATGCAAACGACAAGGTAAAAATACAAATTTTCCGCATCATTTACCTTTCCCCTCAAAAACATAGATTTTTAGTTCGGCGGTATTCACTTCGGCTTCAACTGTTGGGTTGTAATACAGAAGCTTGGTTACCGCTTCTGCGAAATTATTCCCAGTGACAGTAAAACTACTTTTAAGCATGTAGTCGTTTTCGTCTTTCCACGATGGTTCTTTCCACCCGTTTTCTTTGCTCAACCTTTCTAGGTTTGCGCGCAGTGAACCTGGCTGGATGTTTAAAGTGGTAATGACTGGGGCCTTGGGTGCGACGGGTGTTGTCGAAACAGTTTTAGGCTGGCTTTGAGGCGTAAACACTTTTGATTGCGCGGGCGTACTTACAGTTGCTCCCCCACCCGTTGACACAACAGGCTTTGGTTGCAGGTCGCTTTTCGGCTTGACTGTCTGCGCAACCGGGGCAACCGGGGCAACCGTTTTAACTGGCTCAGGGATAACCTTGATCACTTTGGCACTAGCATAAGTACTTCTGCCTTTGGACAGCATCACGGTGTTTTGATACCAATCAATGTGGAACTTTAATCCGTTCCGGTCGCCGATCTGACGCAAGACCTCAGGCATTGATTTATTACCCGTGAAACTGATAGTCAGCGGTACATCCGACTTCCCTAAAGTCTTATCTTTGTAAAGCTGCCATCCCGATGGCAGCACCATCATCATTGCTTCCGCAAAAGGAACGTCATCTGCAAAGGCCTCGACAGGCGTGGCTTTGCTTGGGCCAGTTTGAGTGACAGATTGATACGCTAGATCTACGACAAGTTCAGCGTTCTCATAGCGTCGCTGCTGCGGAACCAGTCCCGGCTCTGGGTTTTTAAAGGTAGCCGCACCCTTCTTTTCGTATGGCTGGAACTGCCCCATAGCAGTACTTTCGCTGCCATACGGAGTTGTTCCTTCGATTTCGAATCCAGCAATCGCAAAATCAGAAAAAACGATCGCGGATGCTGTAATTAGTAGTCGGCGCGCAATGGGTGACATCATCATTTTCCTGTTATCTGCACGCGTCATTTGCTCGATCCCACTTCCATGTATTTGATCACCACCTGGCGTAAGGACGGGTTGATTCGGATGTCGGCGACTTTCCCTGCCTGGAAACCAGCATCGGCAAGCCATTCAGCAGGCGGCCGTCGCTGTTCAGTCATGCTGATGATTTTGGGAGTCGCAGGTCTGGCACCAAGCACGATGGGTTTAGGCCAACCGATAACGTCCATCAGCGACGTGACGAACATCTCCAGCTCACCATTGAAGCCGTTCTCAAGCAGCAAAGGCTGGCGCATCTCAGGTGGTAGGCGCTTAAGGTCAACCTTGTACTCTTCAGTCACACGGTTCACCTTTCTCGCGGCCGTAGAAGACAGCGCAGCTTGCTCGTTCGACCGGGCTGTACGCATCGCTGCGTCTCTGAGGGCCATCACTGCTGGGTCGGTTTCCGACATCAGCGGTTGTTCAGCGCTCTTACCCGCACAAGCTCCAAGGAACACGATTGAGCAAAGAATCAGGGCTTTCGGTAGTGATCGCATTGGTTTACTTCGGTATCGATATATTATGCCGATGTTATCAGCCTGCCGATCCTTGTCAACCAAAGCGCGGGGGTTGTTAAGGTTTTCAGACACTCAACATAAAAAAGGCCCCGATTTTGGGGCCTTAGGAGGGAAACGCTCAGCGATCCATCAGCGAAGGGTCATCCTTTCATAACGGCTTTCACTCAACGCAAACTCCGTTTCAGAATAGTTATTCGGCAGTTGATTACTTCCTGATGGCGTAGATTCGAGAAGCAAACCTTGCTGATGGTCAGGTGCCCCGTGGTGGTCAATGGCAAGAAATGCGCTTTCTTCGAGTTGCGTAGCGATTTGACTACGGTATTCCTCAAGCATTTCCAGATACGGATCGTCAGTCGAAGCCAGGCTTGCAACCTGGGTAGCAAAATGCCGATTGAGTTCCGATTGCCGCGCCAAGGCTTGAACCAACTCAGGCTCACCGACCCAACGATCAGTCCGCACAGACCCGCCGAGCAGTCGTTCAACTTCAGCCTCGCATTTCTTCACATTCCGCTCTGTGCTCTCCACAATGTAACCACCAAGCTCATACAGCTCCCTTACAGCTCGCCCCATCGATACGGGGTCTTTTGAAATGCCCAACCTGACTTTCCGCTGGGCGATGGCTAGCAGCTCGCCGTCAACCATTGGTTGGATGGCGAAATGGATACCTGCCCCCAGGCGCTCCATGCTCAAGTGAAGCTCAATAGCTCCTACGGAAACCTTCAGTGGAACCGCTTTATCCATTGATCTCATTAATCTGGCTTCTAAAAATGGAAGTCTGTCTGAAAGTGCGGTGCCCACTTCTTTTGCGTAAAGCCACGAGGTGTCTCCATCCTGAAGGCCCGAGATCGATCCTTGGATTTCGACAGGCTTGAAGGTGGTGGTGGGTAGGTACCCTGAAGCCAAAGTCAGCTCCTTGAGTTCTCGCTTCTCCCATGAAAGTCGGCGTTCGCAGTTGTTCAAAGCTTCGTCAATGCGGCTTTTTTCTGACGCCCATGACCGTTGCTGCCGCTGGAGCTTGGTGACCTTATCGTCGGTCATCACCTTTTCACGTATCAACGGATTACCAGTGGTTACCGCCAGCACCTCCGCGTAGCCGAGATCCATTTCCTCGGAAACCTCGCGCCCAGCATGCTTCGGATCTGCGAGTGCCTGGTTGATGAAATTCGCTTTGCGCTTATTCGTCTCCCACATGAACAGATCGAACGAGTCGATTGTGGTGTAGCGAAACTCATAGATTTGGTCAAAAAACTTGTTGCCCTGGCGCTCGCCTCTCCCACGGCGTTGCTCGATGGCGGCAGGGTTCCAACCCGTATCAATATGGTGGATGGCTACCAATCGATCTTGCACGTTAGTGCCCACCCCCATCTTTTCAGTTGAGCCAAGCAACACCCGTACCTTGCCGGAACGCACGCGCTCAAATACATCCTCTTTTGCCTCGGGAGTTTTGAAGTTATGGATAAACTCCACTTCTCCTCTGGGGATGCCTTTAGCGATTAGATCGTCGCCTATAGCATCGTAAGCTACGAACTCTTTCCCCTTTCCTGGTGTACCCAAATCGAGGAACACAAGCTGAATAGCTTTCTGTTCAGTGAACCGCTCCCATACTGCATGGATATTCGTCGCAGCTGTGGCTAGCTTCAACGAGCAATCATCCGGGAGATCAGCCTCGCAGAGACGCATATCAAGCGAAGCCTTCCTCCCATCTGTAGAGATTTTCAACAGGTTGTCGACTGAAGGTGACACCTGCATGTTACGAACGGCAATAGCACGGTTCGCAAGGTGCTTCATGTAAGCCTGCTGCCACAATGTTGGTGGGACGCTCACAACCTCTGTAGTCACTTCTGGCGTCGGAAGGTTAAGTTCTTCCTTGCTTCGCACGTCTGCAAACGACCTGAACAACGAAAGCATTTCAGGGAGGTTGATGAACTTAGCAAAACGCTCGCTGACCTTGTAACCACCACCTTCCGGCAACGCTTCGAGGCTCGTCACAACCTCACCGAATCGAGATGCCCAATCGTCAAAACTGAATATTTCCATTTCTTCGAGAAGATCTGGCCTGAGCATTTTGTTATGAACGAAGAGTTCGCACATTGTGTTTGAAATGACAGTACCTGTGAAACCGTTCAGACCGAAAGGCTTCTTCCAGTGCTGTTGGAAATACAAACTAATTTGATGCAGATTTGTCGCACGCTGGGAGCCCGAGTTGGTAACGCCCAACACATTCATACTGCTGTTCAATTCAAGATTTTTATACAGATGCCATTCGTCAACGTTTAAAAGGTCGATACCGAGTTCGTCGATGTAAACTCGTGCACCAACCCGCTCCTCGGCATCAAGATCTTGGCGAAGGTTATCTAGCTTGTTTTCGACCGTTTTCCGCTTGGCGATGAGCTGTCGCTCCAGCCGTATAGAATCGCAATTGCTAATTACCGTCTCGATTTCTGCAATCTGCGCCGTGTAATAGCCTTCCACAATTTGCCTAGGGGCCGATATTTGATTGAGCATACTGTGAGTCATCACAATCAAATCCCAATCGTTATTCCGTGCCACGGACAAAAACCGTTTGCGGCTTTTACCACGCAAATCCTCTTGCGTAATCATGAGGATTTTGGCGGCGGGAAACATTTGCTTGGCCTCACGCGCAATTTGTCCAAGCATATGATTTGGCACAGCAACAGCAGGCTTTGTAACAATACCAAGTTGCTTGAGCTTCACTGCAATGGCAATCTCCTCGAATGTTTTACCCGAACCAACTGGGTGCGCAGCGAGGAAGTTGTACCCCATCATCGACATCGCCACAGCACCACTCTGATGGGCCCTTGGTGCCCACGAAGGTGATAGACCAGGGAATGTCAGCCGCGAACCGTCAGCCTTAGGTACTACGAAAATATTGTTCGCTTCGTTATACAGATCCGTGTATTGAATTATTCGCTGCTTATCACTTGCAACCCAGGTATTGAATTCGTCATTTATTTTTTTTTGCATTTCACTGGAAAGCAGTGTCGCTTCTTCATCAACGACCATTCGGCCATCAACTTCATGCTTATGGGTTGGTCTAGACCCATTTAGAAGTTTCTCTAGCAAGCTTTCATAACTTGCCGACTTGTGACCGTACAAAGTCGTTCGAGCTTGCTCGTTGTTACGTTTAAATCCGTTCGATACTTCGACAGACCAAAGACTCGCATTGGGAATATGACGGACACGAAAATCTACTTCACCAAGCTCGGAACATTTAAAAAGGCTTGTTGTGAACTGCCGCACGTGATCCGCAGGTATCCAACCGGCACCCATCCTTATAGTGATCTCTTCGAAAGGAATTTTGTCAGGAAGAACATCTTTTAGAGAGGATACGTTAACCGCGTACTCATGATCAATAGCAGCAATCTGTTCAGCTATACGCAGTTTTTTGATTACATTGCCTGACAGATACTGATTGCGAAGCTCGAATTCCTCAGTTTCGGGGTTTTTAAATATATCGTTCCCTACCAGACCAGAGACCAACTCTTCATAACTAAAGTTACTGATCCCCTGCATGTACCCGAAGTCAATTCGCCCCTTCCTATCAATGCTTAATGCCAGAGCATCACTGGTACTTTCTACAACGGTATGTTCCTTTTCCGGATTCACCACGCGCTTGGTAAAAATATCAGCCAGTTGAACCACTACGCTTTCTTTCTCGTCCCACACCTCTAGCGCGGCCACCTCAGCGCTACCGCTGTCATCTTCAATAACGCGAGAGACTTTAGTCGAGTTAATTGGTCCGTACTTTGTAACGAACTGATTGTATTGCTGTGTGACGGCTTTCTGCTCTAGCAGGAGCGAGTCATCATTACCAGTTAATTGAGCTTGCACCAATCGTCTAGTAGCTTGCCTTAAAGGAATGTAGTCGCTGATCAGGCTCTGCTCACCTGGCTTCATATAACTCAACGGCTGAGCCACATAGGATTGCGATATCAATATTCCGTCATCATCAAAGACAGGCAGAATATCGATTATCTCTATGAGCTTTCCTTCATTGAAGGTGTAGTCCCCAATCAATCCGTCATAGTGAGGCATGAGGAACGCCGACTCATCGAGGGCGCCAGGCTCAGTGCTCATGAAGCTGAAACCCTCGTCACGAGGCCATTCAGTCCTGAGTACAAGATCTTTAGGCAGCAAGCTAATACGACTACAAATAGCAGTAGCTATCGCAGCATGCTTTACCGCTTGGTTGTTCTCGTTATAGGGATTGTAATCCCGTCCCTGCTCTTGCATTAATGCAGCAAGGTTTAACTGAACTGAATATTTAGGACCAAAAGCGCTACCAACCAATTGGTTCTTACCGAGTACATTCTCCGGGTTATCAACAAAGTATCGGTTCAGGCTTACATTTTTGCTCTGGCTTCTATCCGAGGTAAAAACCTCGACCTCATCAGTCGAACTGAAATCATAATCCGCAAGTGTTCCCTTCGGCCTTTTTTGTAAAATCAAAATATCCGTGGTTACAGATGCTTTTTGGTCTTCAAACGACTGGACCGGCAACCGGTAAGCTGCAACCAAGTTCGCTTGATCCATAATCATGCGACGAATCGCTGGATCTTGTTTGTCCATTGTGCCCGACGAAGTAATGACGGACATGATGCCGCCTTGCTTCAGATGCTTCAGGCTCTTGAGGATGAAATAATCATGAATATGAAGTGACTCACCCATCTCCTTATCGAAGATTTTCGTCTCACCAAACGGCACATTACCTAAAACACAGTCAAACCCATCTTTTGATAGAACGACGTTTTCGAATTTCTTTTCAATGATTTTAGCTTCAGGGGCTATAGCCCGAGCGAATCGGGCAGCGATAGGATCACATTCCACCCCTACTAAAGTTGCATCACGTTGATACTCGGCCGGAGCGCTTGCGAAGAAAATCGCGCCGCCGCAACCAGCATCGAGCACACGGGCATCAGATCTCACGCCGAGATGTTGAATTGCCTGCCAAATGGCAGAGCCATAGCTGCCAGGTGTGTAATAGCTTTCCAGCCGATTATTCAACACCTGTTGGTTGAACGATTCGGGTTGTAGGCCAAGCAGTGCAGCAGTTTCCTTACCCAAACGGTTTTCATAGTCACGTTTGTTATCCGTTCTCAGGGCACCTGCTACCCCCCCCCAGCCTCTGAATGCCGCTAGGGTTGAACGTTCTGCATTGGAGAGCTTGTCACCCGCCTCATGCCTCAACAGGGTTTTGATTGCTGTCTGAACGTGTGCTGCGGTATTGAGGTTTTCACCCGTGGTATATGCCAAATCGGCAACAGTCAGACCAGTCCACGTCCTAACTCCACTTGGCAAACCTTCTAGTTTTTGGTCTCCCCCGCTAGTAGCTGATAACTCTTGCTCAGCTCGTCTAGCAGTACCTCGCGAGCGTACTGCTTCGATGCGTTCTCCCAAGCTGTTCTGGCCAGATACACTGTGTCCTGATCCACCGGTAGTGGATTGCTTCGCTTCCAGTTTTTCACCAGCTGATGAGCCTCCGCCTTCAGAGACTGCTGTTGGTGTTGGAGATGGTTTTGTAGCCCTCCCGCCCGGCTCAACTCCACCAGGTGACCTGGACAAAGGTTCAGCATCAATTGATGGCAGGTCGAGGCCCAAAACCCCATCGGTTGGAGTTCCGTTAACATCAGAACGTCCACGGTTAACGACAGTTGATGTTCTTGCGTTGTTGAAGACATTTGAAGGTTCTCCCGAGAGATTGCTTTGTGATTGGGGTTGCACTCTGGTTAATTGGTCAACGACAGTAAGCGCGTGGTCCCCCCCATCAACACCGGCTATGACTGCATTTGAGCCAGAATCAGGTGCTTCTGTTTTCGAGCTCTTGTGCCCGACCAAAGCGCTATAAATAAGGGACTTTATCTTCCCGACTGACTTTCCTTTAAATGACGATATAAGAGGACTAAGGGCATCAATGCGTTCAGCATGATCCAATGCCAGATATCTGGATTTGTATTTATTATCAATTAAAGCGAGATGAATTTGTGTTTCGACACTTGCAGCCAAAACTACTGACGCATCCAATTCGTAGTTTTTTTGTATGTAGGCAGCTGACACCGAATCTTTCGGATCAATGCCCACATAGTAGCGACCTGATAGGTATGGGCCATTCTCGATGAATACTTGGCCTAACAAAGGCCTTGTGCAATTCATCACTATCCATCCAGCTGGTATTTCCACTGGTGGAGGGGATTCGCTCAGAACACTTTTGAAATGATCAACTCGCTCGTCTGGCCAGCTTTGAACCTCTGGAAAGTCGTACAACTCCTGTTCACGAGGATCATCCGTTGGTTCTGCCACGCTTGGAACAGAGAGATCAACATCGTTACTAGGGGCCTGAAAGTACTTCCTTTCCACTACTAGTCGAGCCACAAATCCCGGCTTCCCACCAGCGTTGGATTTTGAAGAGTGGCTGACGCCGATCACTACGCCTGGTGAGTCATCTACCATTTCGCGTGCTTGCCAGGTATCAGCGGCTTCCTCGATCCATACGGTTCGCCCATTTCCATCTGGTTCGGCGATATACGCGCGGACGCCAGCTGAAATCACATTCGACAGGGACTCGATGGTGGTAACCGTGATGATCGACTGCGCGTAATCTTGACTCACCAGCGCCGGAACAGGCATTCCTTCAACCAACGCGCTGGATACTGCGTCCTGATGATAGGCATGCACATCGCGGATGTAGTTGGATTGTGCATTCTCTGTATATGAGGCTGTGAAAAATGGATTTGCCTCTGGATTTTTGGTGAATTCATCAAGCGGGATTTCCCACGATTTCCGCTCTACATTAGTGACCGGATCAAGAATGGAAGATTCACGGCTCGTGAGGACTTCTTTGAGTGCAGTTTGAAATTTGTGTTTAATTTCAATCTGATCGCTGGGTGAAAGATTGTTTGTTTTTACAATGTTAGAGAAAAGTTCACGAGCCGCATTTTGCCCAGAGCTCAGGGTCTCTGTCACAAGCCTTTCAATATGAACATCAAAACTGATTACTGTAACAGCAGGAATAGCATCTTCTGAAGGTGAAGGCAGTAGCCGTATTTCCCAGCGTGAGCGGCCGTCGAACACCACTTCGTGGGTTTGAGCCAGCTTCTTTTTATCGATGAAACTATCAGCTTTTTCCTTAGAACCAAACCACTTTACTGGCTGAAGCTCATCCGAGAGTATATTATCAACAGCCTGCGGAATGGACTCTGGATGACTGGGTTGTGTAAGGACTGTGTTTAACGGCTCAACCGGTAAGATTTCATGCGTTTTGCTCTGAATCTTTTTCCAAAATAGTTCAAACTCAGGTTGACCATCAACTTGATAGCCAAAGGCCAAAAGATCATCAAATGCAAGACTTATATCTACCCTGCCATTCGAGAAATACGGTGTGTGCCGACGCTGCGAGCCCGACTGATCAAAGTACTTCTCAATAAAGCCATCAAAACCTTCACCGGCTTCAATCTCTTTACTAATTAGGTCTTCGAGAATCTTCAGGCGAGCTGAAGACTCAGACAAATATTTGGCACTTAGTTTTCCACTAGAAGGTTCATTAGTCGCTGTTGGAACAGTTTTATCGCGACCAGGCGAACCAGAAGGTGGCGGCGTAGAGGAAACGGTTACAGCTGCGCTTGTAGCGGCTTTGGCTGGAACGCGTTTCGGTTGAGCCGCAGGAAAAATGCTTTCAATTGGCATTTCCTTTACTTCTGAGTATGGAAATGCCCCGCGAATCGAGCTCAGTGTGATGCTACTTGCAGGGCATATCCAGTACCTATTACCGCCAGGTTTATTGAACTGAGTCCTTGAGTCATGAACAAAACCCAAGTCCGAGAGCAACTTTTTATTATCTTCAATGCCAGCGCCTGTCAACGCGATGAAATGGTCACTAGGATTAGCCCCCCTAGCGAGAAACAAGTGAAGCCCATAAGGGCTCATATCAAGCCAAACTTTATTCATAAAATCCCCTGCAAATACTGTGCACGAGCACAGGACTCAGACTCTAATTACATTCTGAATTGCGGAATGCCACGGCGTGTTTTGGCTAGTTGTTCTGCTTCCGCGAGAATATCTTCCAGAGCATTCGATGCAGAAGGTTGAACAGCATCTGACCCGGCTTGGTTTGATTCCACGCCGTTATGCACAAGGTCAGTACCGTACTGGGTTACATCTGAGTCAGTCTCTTGAACCGTCGATCTAGGCGTTTCCACAGATTGAGGGGCAGGTCGTGAGGCTGTTGCTGAAGTGGGCTTGATAGGTTGCTTGATAGCTTGCTCCTGCGATTGAGCCTGCTTTGCCAGCGGCCCTCCACGCTCAAACTCAATTTCCACGGTGCTTTTTGGCCCCCAAGCAGACAAACGAGTTAGGGCCGATGGATTCGCATCGACAACCACCCAAGCTCCTTTCTCTGATTTTTTCAGATGAATCATGCCACTACGATAACCACGAGTTACCGAATATTGCTTCTCGGCATCGTGGCCTTCGCTGTCATGCGTCCAATCCCAACCATCAGGATTACGGAGGTACCGCTCCTGACCATGGGCAATACTCGCCCGGCCTACACCCACGGAAATTCCGGGCACAAGCACCAACCCAAGCGCCTTAACTGCCTCATGATCAAACATCGCACGTACTTTTTGAAAGCTGGCGCTCTTCTCAAGCACCGCTCTTGACTCCGGTACCGAGGGCAAACGTGTTTGTCCATCAGGTGTCGATACACATGCCTTACCGTAGATCTGGGTTAAAACCTTTTCCCCACCCATCATCTTGATATGAACCATAGGAGATATTCCACGCGCACCCTCCTGATCCCACAAAGGGTTGCCCATGACGTCATGAGTACACTTACCTGGATTTTTCCAAGCCCACGGTCTCAGCAGTGCAAGGACGAATTTGTCGAATTCTTCCACTGTCCGTATGTGAACAGAGGGGCCCTCGTGATCAAGAACCTGTACGTTCGCATTCCATTTCTGTTCAGTGTCCTGGTACGGTGGGCGGCACTGAACTACGGCATGCAGGCATCTGTCATTCACACCGTAAGCATGAAAGTACTGCGCGGAATAGCGGGTCACACTCAGATCGGCCGACTGCATCAGCGCCACTTTATCTGCACGCATCACCCCGCCTACCTCTGGAATGTATTGCCCGCCTTCCGATTTTTTTGTGACAACCGCAACATTTTGTCCGGTATCAACCCGGACGCCCGTCACTAAAAGTTGATCCCTATCAGCTCTTGATTCCTTTACAGAGTCAACTGACATTAAGAAATATTTGGCGGATGACTTGCTTGTCGCACTCTTCAAATCCTGTTCGAACTTGGAGATTAATTCATCTGCTGATTGACCGCTCATTTGCCTGTCCTCACATAGAAGGCCCACGCCCATTAGCGCGGAACCGTACCTCTTCATGCACAATGTCATCGTTGGAAACGAGCTCAGGGATATAATCCTGAAGATCGTTTAAACCATCGATCAACGACAACTCCTCAAGGCTCACCTTGAAGGTTTCATTAGTAAACTCAGCCTCAGGGTTCAACACAAAGACGTCACCATCATCTTCTTTGCTAGTAGTGTCAGATATGCCTTGCACATCATGAAGCCAAACTTTAAAACGGCTGCTAAATTCCTCACCTAGTGCATTAATTTTCTCTTTATCAACATTAGTTCTACTCAACGCCACCTTCACATTACTGACTTTAAACCTATCGAGGGGCACCTCTAAGTCATTCAGGTAGGACTCTGCCTTCCTCGGATCTATTTTGGGTGACTTGAATAGATGCAAAGCATTGGCATCACCATTTAGGCGCCTGATTTCCGCGACAAGGGCTTCCTGATCATAATCAGTTACCTCCGTACTAATTTCGGACTCATTTGCGCCGCGAGAAATAGCTTCCTGCACAAGTTGATCATCATCGTATTCGCTCTCTTGCTTTAACTTTACCCAGCTGAGCGGTAGCCGGTAATCTGTTACATCAAACTGCGATACCAACTCTTTCATCGCATCTTCGCTTGCAGATGCGATGGCTTTAAGTTGTTTTTCACCCGCCTTAGCCAGTGCATATTGTTGTTGATAACGTGCAAGTTGGAGCTGTTCTGCTTTGGGCAGTGGAATCATTTCAGTTTTTGGGGCCCGAATTTGCGGAATCTGCCCCTTCAAGATGTAGTCATTCCAGACGTGTTTGCCGCACTCGATAATATTGACCTGTAGGTCACGCTCCCTTGGGACAATAATACCGACCACCCTCATTCCCGGCACATCTGCCTTGGCGATGACAGCTGCGATCTCCCTTAACTCGTGGGGCTGCATTCTCCCTTGCTCAATTTTGTTAACGAGGGATGTGGCTATTTCAGGGGCAAGATCTAGTTTCGCGAGAATCAGCTGATCAATTTCAATCCCGGCCGATTTGGCAATAAGATCGTAGTGGTGTAGCTGGGCCTTATAGTCATAAGCGATATCAGTATCAAATGTTCCAGGCACCTTGTAATCGGGCAGCGCCCGCATGCCATTTGGAAGGATGACGATATCGTCGGGGTTCCCTTGGAGCCATTCATACCCACGACGCTTTGGTGCCTCGTTGACTGCCTTGAGTGATGCGAGATCTACCTTACTTTGGTACTTCAACAAAAATGCCAGTCTAGCCAATGATTCGAGAACCCTACCGCGCTTTAGGTGAGGGTTGTCGCCTAGTGGCATACGCAACATTAATTTCGACTCAACCACTTCCTGAGCGTCACTGAAACCTGTCTCATGCAACTCCAGAAAATGGCGCAAGACAGCACCGATCTCCGAACCACCTAGGCCGAATAGCCGTTTGGCATGCCAGGCAGACCTATCAGCCTGAAAACGAGAAATATGGGCAAGCCAGCGCTTTTGGGCCTCTTCAGAGATCTGAGAAGCCTGTGGCAGGTTTTTGATGATCTGTGACACTTCCATATAATTATATTATACCGTAGTGTATGCAGGTAAAAGAAAAGGGGAATGACCCCCTGATCCTGATTCTAGAGGGTAATGTCAGTCTCCTGCAACAGATACCCGCCGTCGTAGCTTTGAATGTTATCGGTATTGAAAACCGTAGCACATTGAATAACACCTACCTCGTGTGTGAGTACCGGGTATGCAATCACTGCAAGGCCCTTAAACTCAGCGTGCTCAACGAGCCTATCCAACAGGAACGGCTTGACCGTCGGGCCGCGTGGCCACTCGGTATCCTCACCTGGATCGATATTCTGTACCCATATCTTAGAAATCAGTTCAAGGAGATCTTTTTTCGCTCGCATGACTGACAGAAACTGGGTGAATTGGAGTCCGCACTCTGGATTGTCGGTCAAGTCGGTCTTGTGGCGATGCCACTTCCCGATGTCGACATCGATCTCCACCAGGGCGGCGCAGGACTTGTTCTGCGCGGCCTGCTTCAAGAGATGGGCCGTTGCGGGGTTGTTGTTCCCATAGAGGAAGGTCGGGCCTTTTGTGGGAAAGCTCACATTGCGAAAAAGCCCATCCAGCCCCTTAAGGGGGATCTCTTTTTCTATTGGGCGACGATCCTGTCCGCCACGGTAGTAGAGGACGGTTTCCAATCTGACCTTGGACACAGCGTTTCCTTCACAACATCTATTTGATGTAATAATATGGTAGAAAATCCAGACTCACAAATTACTTGAGCCGAAAAATGAATAGCAATTTGCCAGATGATGCAGGCGGCGCCAAGCAAAATGCAGAAACAGGCCCTGAATTGTCGGGCGGTACCTCTGTTCTACCATCAGCAGCGAGCGAAGTTCCTGAAGATGAAAAACAATTACTAACGCTTATTTCGACCCTTCAAGCAAAAAATCCAGCCAGATGGGCGAAGCTTGAGGACGTGAAGAATATCATTCACGGTGAAAGTGACGCTAATAAGAGCTTGAAGGAGCGCACGTCCCCCGAGTTCGCATCCTTCCTCTCACCTTCCCTGCTACACGGCAACGATCTGAAGGTGTTGCAGAAATGCCTGCACCTGGCACCGGCTGAGCTTGTCTCTGTGTTGGGTGTGAACTCTACCGGTCTCTATAACAAAGCCAAAAATGGCGAGAAGGAATTGACTGCCTCGCTCTCCATACTTGTCCGTATCTGTGGTGTTTATACCGAGTTCATTCCACTACACCGGCCACCTGAACTCCCAGAGCTTTCTGCCAAGATTCGCGCTATCGATCCTACCTTCAAGGCCCCTCATCTTGGCCCGTTGCTAGGCTGTGAACAGTCCCAATATTTCAGACTTCAAAAGGAAGGATTGGAAAAGGCCTCACAGACGGTCAGAAACCTCATCTACATGATTGATCGGATCGTGAGCGCTGACCCCAATAACTGGTTCTCTATCAAACACCTGGTTGAGGTGGAGGCAGAGAGTCGCTTGGTAGATCCGCCCAACATTGTCTGGAAGAAAGGTGGATGGAAACGACACCTGACGAAAATCAGATCTGAAACGGCTCCCAAAAAACGCGTTGCTCAGAAGGACTCGGGCGTAACTTCAAAAAGTCCAACAGCCAAACCCCTAGTGAGAAAACCTCCCAAGGAATAACTGAATGGCCATCAGCGCATTTGAAATTGATTCTGAAATGGCACCTGCGCTCACAAATTTTGTCGCGAGCCTAAAATCTGTCGATGAAGCCCTAAGTCGCCCTGATTCTCTAGGGCGATCTGTATTTTACTGCGTGGAAGACAATTCTGAAGTCGATAGTGATTCCCCTTCGGAATACGTAAAGGATGCGCTGGGCGACCTTAACTGCCGCGACAATAGGAAAGATGGTCAAGTTACCCGTTACCCAGGTGTTGTCGAGATATCTCCTGAAGCGTGGAATGCCCTTCAGCAATTGAATGAAGCAAAAGTCTCACTCCGGGATGCCGTAAATCGCTGCTACGGGGCTGGGGCGAAATCCCACGAACTCAGGAATTCTTACATTCGTGCCGGGCTTCCTCGCTTACACCCTCTTCTGGCGTGGCGTAAGGTAGCTCTGGTTGACGTTCGTCCGCAGAGCATAGGTTTCACCGTCGCCAAGGGGATTGATTCAATTGAGCGCATGTCAGTGGCCCAAGCGATTGCACAATTAGAAGGTGTCGGGGACGACGTTATTGCGCAAATTGCTCGGTACCCCAGAAATGCCAGTGTTTCTTGGCATGAGCCGACCAGCCCCCACATACGAGCCAATTTCGTATGGGCAACCGAAAGCCCTCCTCAAAAGAAGCAACTGCATGCCTGTCTGCCATTTTTTGTTCCGATGGGTCATTGGCCATCAAAGCGTGTTCGTTGGAATCCACCAAAGAACACTGAAAGTGAACAGCGCAACGATGCATTGAAGGGTGATCGGTTCGAGCTTCCCTTCAGATCAGGTGGGTTCCTAGTAATAACTAGCTAACTTGCAGCCAAAAAAAAACGCCCTTGGGCGTTTTTTTTAATTCCGGGGCCCTTTAATAGGCATGACCGTCGAATTGGCCATTTGGGACAAGCCCCCCATTATGGCCTGAAGGTGCTGTCGAGAAGTATCCGAAATCCCCTCCAAGTCCACACGACTGTCGCGAACCACCTTACTCAAAATTTCTTTTGACCAGGTAGTCTGCTGCTTGACGATCTCGAAATTATTTCCTGAAGTCACGCGAATAACTGCGGCAGCCCTAGGGCCGCATCGCTCGAACACGTCACACGATTGAATCAATTGTTTAGCGTCCACAATAGCTCCTACCCAATTACCCATGGGCGGCCTTCAGGCCTTGCAACTGACAGTAGACTACGTTGTCGGCACTTGCATCAACCACCGGCAGTATTACACCCGTATTGAGGAGGTCAACAACGTTCTGAGGCAAGCCTGGAAGCTCCACCCAATCCACAGGCGCACCATTCTCGATAAATTCCAGAATCAGATCCTGTCGATTTAGACGACGGCGGATCTCAGAACGACCAATTTCACAATCTGCCGGGAGTCCATCTCCGCTGACGACAAGGCAAATCACTTCTTCCTTGCTTTCATCTAGGCGACGGCTTCCGACCATATATTCAGCTACTAACATCCCTTTGACTCCGATCACCCTAAAAAGTTGCGCCTGAGAGAAGCTCAGATGCAATTTGCTCAATTGTCTCAGTCTCGGTCATCACATGCTGATGGCCAGTACCTCGACTGCTTGCTCGCATTCGACGGCGAACCTCATCCTTAACACTGCCTGGATACCTGGAAGCCAAAGCCTTGCGAGCCCATGAGGTTGAAGGTGCGCGAGCGTACATCGTCCTCCTGAGAGCCCGATCAACCGGTTCCGTTGCGTAAGCCCATAACTTAAGGCCTCCGAGGTTCAGATTGAGCTTTACACGTTGAACCTTGGATTCGGTTTTGTGTATGGCAAATAGCTCCGAGCCCTTCTCAGCGTTGGGCTTGGTTATCGAGACAAGAATATCCCGTTCAGCATCAGAAAGTGAAAATAATTTTTGGCAGTCATTGGCAAAAGCCATGTCCTGGTTTGAACCAAGAATGAAGGCGCTTGTGCAAAGCGTAATGAGTTCAGGTGGGAAGTGCTTGGGAATCTGCGACCCCAAAATCAACCCTACACGGTACTTACGTCCCTCCGCGCCCATACCGCTGAGAGTATCGAAACAGCCCTTAACTGTGCCGGTACGGTGAATCTCATCGCCAATAAAACATTTAATGCACTGGTCTTGCGCGTCAAGCTGATCATAATGCCAAACCAGCATTTCGTCGCTCAGCCCCATTTCTTTCTGACGGCGCTCAAGCTCAGGCCCTGTCTCGTCACGGCGCACGAAAAGATCTTCAGTCAGCAACCTGAACGCAGCCATGAAATAGACGGAGTTTGTCCATTGATCCATGGCGGTTTGTCCGCGCTGCATTACCGAGGACATATCATAGATGCAGACCCGAGACTGGCTAACATCAGTTTCTGTCTCGGAGTTCATGAATACGAATTGTCTGTTGGCATTCTTAAGCGAGTTACCAATAGCTCGGCCCATGGATAACTGGCCAATGTGTGGAGCGTCCTTGTTCCGCTCATCGACCGCATCGCAGAACCTAATCAAGTCCTCCAAAATCGGAACGCTATAGCGTTGGGCTAACGATGCCTCGTAGAAAACCTCGGCATCATTGGTTGCAATTGCGTGCTTGTTCAGCAGATCAACTACTTCCCACCAGGTCGTATGCTCATCGATTGTTTCGTATGCCCCAATGCGATCAAGGCGCTGGTGAATCCTGAAGTCTCCATAGTTCCGCGTGTATTTTTTGGCGTTCCTCGAATCCCGATCATCAAGCTCCTTGTAGGTGTAGTCGATGAGGTCTTCAAGAAATGCGTTGAGACCTGCAACGCCACCGGCAGGAGCAATAAGGTCGTCAAGGATCGTAAGGTAGAAGCTCACCAGGAACCGTCGATGATCGTCTGTTGGACGACGGCAGCCAGGCCTGGTGTCCAACATGTTCTTCTTCATCGAACCATCGTTGGTGAAGCTTTCGAAAACTGCCTTATGCTTTTCGCCTTCAGGGAGACTTTCCCTGACAATATCTACTATCCCGCTTGAGGACGCGCCGAAGTCGATACCCCTGAGGTAAGGGAGCTCTGAGTTTGTTGATCGGAACCCTAGGCAAAATAGGAGCTCGGAAATGAGGTTGGATTTTCCAAAGCCCATACCGCCCATGATGGCCGCCAGTAGCACCGTCTGAATGTTACTGAACGGTTCGTAGGGCATGAGTGACCCATGTTCAGTCCTGAACCATACGGCGTTGTCTGGCTCCCACAGTCTAGCTGGACGCATAATCGGCAGCTGTTTGACCGCTTCGAAATCCGGGTACGGGGCAAGGGGCGCAGCACTCGGCAAGCGATAGCCAGGCGTTGCGCTCAACACTGCTTCAACGCCACAACCAAACACCGAGGTCGTTTGAGCGCCGCCCCACTGCTGAAGCATTGTCTCCAGATCGTTTGCTCTCTGGCGTATTTCTTCCATCTTGTAGAACGTTGCATCTTCATTCTGAATGGATTCAGCCTTGGCCCAGGTAGTTACGGCCATTGAGTAGCCGATGACTGACCCACCATTGCGGATGTAGCGATCCATTGCATTCGACGAACGAGTCATCATTTTGTTGGTCGCGCTCAACCAACGAAACGTCTGCGCCATCAATCGGTTCCAATAGTTCGCTTGCTTACTATTGCCCTGCAAGGAATAGACAATCCGGATTGGCATTTTGCGGCTGTAGGCTGTGACAAGAAGCGACTCCAACGGCTCGGGATCACCGGCTAGCTCGCTTATAAAAATAGGTGCGTAAATGCGATCCGCAGCGACAACAAAACGCCCAAGATCCTCCACAACCCCATCAGGACACATCTGATCGGAAAGTCGGGGCGGGAGTATAAATGTCATATCCCCCTTCCCGTCCATGATCACATCTTGGTTTTTCAGGACGGATATTGGCACTTCTTCGGTACTACGGAAGGAACAATCACGCAAAGTGAGTCGAGGCTTCCAATTATCGGCGGTAATAGCAGGAATGAAAGACTCTCGAAACGCTAGCAAGGCATCATGGGATGAAAGCCTTTTTAAAGCATAACCGTGAACTGCGTTTTCACCAGTCATGAACATAACAATCGAATTCACATATTGCTCATGCACGGTTTCCAGATCGCGAATCCCGACATTCATTGTCAGCGCTCCGCGACCCTTAAGGGTGTCTTTGACCCGCGCACTTTGATTCGATCTTGCTCGTTTATGGCTACTTTTCTCGATGGCGTCGAGATGGGTGACAACGATAAGAAACTGGGTTTCCTTAGCTGAAATGCGCCCGTAAAGGTCGACTTCCTCTTTTAAAATGTCAGAGATATCTATACCACGTTGTACGCTGGCCCGCTCCATGGCATCCCGCGCGCTACGGGTAAACTTAGTATTGCCTTCAGGTTCAAACTCATACGACCAAAATAAGTCATGGCCAGCATTATTATTCTGTTTTGCTCTGTTTTGAAAAAACTTTTCAACCCAAGCATTTCGTAACTCGATGTATTTATCAGGAACAAACTGTCCCATGTAGCCATCAATCCGGATGACCGAGACCAGAGATCCATCCCAACTGGCCAAAGACTTCGAATTATGAGCACAGCTAATCGTGAAATACTGCCGATAATCCTTCCTTGTCCAGGCCCGAAGACCTTGATTCAACTCATCAACAAAATCAGCAACCTTATCGGCCAAACCATAATTCATAATTTGCTCACATAGAAATATTAGGCGTTTTGCAAGCCTTGGAGGACGATCTGGTCGACTCTCGCAAAGCTAGCGTAATCACGGTTTGCCAATAGGGTTTGCACTATTTCAGCAGGGTTATTCCGGTTAGGAGGCAGATGAGTAATACCCTCTAAGGATGCCGGATATAACAATCCTAATTCACGAGCGATCTGCGGTACTTTTGCCTTAACCGATTGTGGACAAACCACGGTAACCCGCCCATATCCATAATTCGCAATATCCATACCGTGCTCAATCAATTTTTCAGCTGCCAACAAACATCGCATTCTGTCTACTGATTGTATCCACGCTGTAGTAAGAGTCCGGGATTGCCTGTAGTCATTATGTCGGCGTGTGATACCAACCCAAAGATTTTCAGCAACAAGTCCATAACTATATGACACCGACGATGCTTTAGTATCAAGCACCTTAACAGGGGTTCGCATCCATCCATTGGAAATGGCCACCTCAAGAACCTCAACGTCACCAGCTCCTGCAAGAACTGCAAGCTCTGGTAAAGCACACCATTCACGCATATTTCTTGTTTCGTAACTTGCGCCGTTGAAAGTCTCGCCTCTAAGGGCACTAGCTCCTGCCCCATAATTGAGAAGCCTTCCGACGGTGCTTTCTAGCGCGTTAATTTTAATTCGAGCGAAAAGCGGTAGATTATTTTCTTGAGCCCATTTGACGAGTAGGGCCACGTCTTGACCGGAACTAGGCAGAGATGAAGGCGGTAATAAACGGATGTCTTCACTAGCGGGTAATGGTTGAGTAAGAAGATCTCTAGCCCAGTCTACACGATGAAACCAAAGAGGGAATATCTCAACCTTCTCAAGACGACGTTCTCGTTCACATTGGGTGTAACGCTGACAAGCAAGTTCAGAAACCTGGAGCAAAGCTGAATTCGGAGCGGCCTCGCGAACGCCAAACAAATGCCCTACTGCCTGAGCCAGGCTGTTAGCTGGTATATGGATCAAGTTCAGCTGTCGCTTCATCATCTCCAAAGCGTTACCGATTATCGAGACAAGAAACGATGCCTGTTGATCAGGGGCGTAATGCGACAAACCAAGCTCGGTTACGATTTGCTTTATCCGCGTACGAAAATACCCTTCATCTGCAATTTTTGGGTTCAGATTCAAACCGAACTGCTTGAGATCACCAAATTGGCAATTTGTAATCCAAAGAGTTTGACCAGGTAGATCGCTTGCGCTCATAAAGGAAAACGGTTCCTTATTATATTCGCAAGCCCAATTGCCGACCTGGTCATCTGGATGAGCATTAGCGTAAAGAGCAACACCAACTTGCAAACTAGTTACTCGCATCATGATCTTCCCAATTCAGTAGCGTGCTTTTCCTCAAGGCCGCGATAGGTAGCAGCCTGAAAATATAAACCTTCCTTCTGCCAGAAGGCCAAGTTTGGCCACCAGCGAACATCACCGATTATCTTTTCGCGATATTTGTAGTATTTGGTAGGCAGTAGTGACAACGCCCTTACAAACTCGGAGTCATTACCCCTATAGATAGGTAAATTAGCAACAAGCTCTTGGTTGAGTGCCACCATAGCTGCATCAACATCGCGCGCGATGGCGTAGATCGGCCCGTTCGAACTGTTCGATTTGCGTGAATTTATTGATAGAGCGTGCAAAGCGATCCAGTTAATCTGCCTTTGGGTAAGCCAAGGAAAACTGATCAGGATTCCAGGTACAACCGTCTGTTCCTTTTGGCCGATACCAGTCGTTATCCCTTTGACTGACCAGTTCAAGCATTGGCAGGAAGCACAAAAAGGACAGGCCACGTGACCAGAAACTGAGTTTTCAGTGTAAAACCAGTTCGGCCTCGATGGATCGATAGGCGTCATATAACCGTGGGGAGCAGCATCCGATCCTCGTGACTGGTATCCACAATAGGAACATTCATAACGAGACTTCTTAATTAGTGCCAAGCCGGGGAGGCGAAGCTCATCGCGATTGAGCCACGCGCCTTGTAGGAGTTTGCCTGCGGCGTCTTGTAGCCCCACCGTACCTAGCACCAAATTAAGCATAACCCGCTCCTTAGAAGTTTACGCCCATGTCATTCATGATGCCGTCTGCATTACCCTGCTCGTTGCTCAACGAACCAGAGATAGCAAGAATGAACACAGGTACAACGATTGCGACAGCACCGCCCAACATTGCCCAACCCTGCCACTTCGCTGGCTCGTTGTTTTTCTTTGCGATAACCCAAGAAATGGCCCCAACTGCTGCAAACAGAATTCCGATACCGGCAACAATGAACAGGCCAACCTGTACAATCTCCGACCACTCTGTCTTCCATCCCTTGGTAAGGTCAGAGGCTTTCAAAGCCCAAGCTGGTTGCGACATAACAAAAAGGACCGGAATTGTCAGAAGACGCACAACCTTCTTCCGCTGCTTCTCAACCGCCTCGTAAATGTTACGAGCGATATTTTTAAAAATTGCCTTACTACTATTTTTCATAAATGCTCCAATTAACCCGGCATCAGGGAAAACCCTGTGCTCTCTCCGAATACACCAGCCAAATGAATACTGGCAACCATTGCAGATCCTGCGGCAACTCTTGAGATTATGCTTCCGATCAAATCACTCCTCGCGTCAGGTGTAAGATACCCAAGTTTTCCACCCATTATAAAAGCTCTTCCTAGAGTCACCCACCCCGTCAATACCATGAACCCAATGACAGCATACAAAGCAACTTGTGACGGATCACCACCACCATTTGCGTAGCTTTCTATGCCCAGAGGATTATCTAGAGACCAAAGTGAATCACACAATACATTCCCCCAAAATGCCAGATCTACTAGCAGCGATCCAAAAATCAGTCTGGCTGAAATAGACCCAACAGTGGAATATTGCTTGTTCTGATCACCACTTTTGATGATTTCGATTACTGCTGGCAACGTAATTAGAATACCGACACCCGCAAAGATGAAAAAAATCGCATCCAGTAGATCCGGATACTCAGATGACAAATTCACGAACATATCAGCAGCCGAATAGGCAGCGCCTTTAAGCCCATCTAATCCAGGCAAACCGCCTATTCCGTCGAGCATGGTAAATACCTTCCTATCGGTTAATTAAGCCGCTGGTTGTGCAGACTTGTCGGCTGTACCTGTCAAACGACACAGCTGAACCAAATCCTGGTACTTGCTCGTCTTTACGTACAATCATGCCTTGACCATCCTGTGCTCGAACAATATAGGCCGAAGACTTGTTAATGCCTTTCACACGCCAGTTCGAACTTACAGCTGAGTTCGCACATTTTTCAGGTGCGTTATGTGCTTCTTCGTAAGTCGGGGCTACTTGGGTGACTACACGCTGAGGGGGTGGCAATTGAACGTTGATCACCTCTGGTACAGGCTTGACCATAGGTGGTTTAACGACACTTGGAGCTTTAGCAATAGTAACTGGCTTCGTTGCCTTGGCTTCCAAGTTTGCCTTAGCACGCTGAATCGCATCAGAAAGCGTCTGATTAAATTCCTTTTTATTCGTGTCGACTGTGCCATGTAGCGTCTTCAGATCAGAAGCGATTGCGGCAACATTGGCGCTGACTCGCTCCTGATCCCTAGAGTTTTTTTCTTGGGCTTTAGCAATTTGCTCCAAACTTGCGGACAATGATTTCAACGAGTTCTGCATTTCGGCGCTAATAGCACGCAATTCCGCGATTTGCTTCCGATCCTGTTGTACGCTTGCCTCGGCCAATACTGCACCCTGCTGCGCGAGGGATTGCCTGACTACATTATCGTCAATCTTGATTGCACTACCTGGCACGTTAAGTTTGGATGCCTGATCTACGATGTCATCGTAGGCTTGATCTTCAGCATTACCCCCAGCGGTGACATTTGCATGCTCCACTGCTGTATGCGTGCGAGGCGCTTGAGCTGCTGGAGTTGGCTCGGTGGGGGCCGCTGCCGCAGTTAACTCTTCCTCTAGATCTGCGTTTGAAGCGTCATTAGACGGCACCACGTAGGCTTGGGCGGCCTGGCTTGGGTTTGTATCGAAACCGTTTGAACCACCGAGAGCGGAGGCTAAATTTTCAGCATCTTGCAAGCTATTATTGGCACTGCTTTTCCCGGTACCGACGCTCGCAGTTGAGCTGAATTGCTCAGCATTTATACCCTTTGGCTTAGCACCGCTTTTGTTACCGAACATTAACGTTGCCAAATACACAAAACCAATAAGCGCACCCACCAGAATGATCGCGCCGGCAGCTATTGCAATCTTCTCATTTCTGCTGAAGCCTTTCTTCTTTTGTGCTTGAACCTCGTCGTTCTGATAGGCGTCGTGATTAACATCGAGGTCAACATCGAGATCATGATTGGGTTCCATGGGGTGAAATTCCAGGTCCTCATCTTTCAAATGCGGCATTTCTGGGCCCCCACTTGAATAGTTGGAAAGGTCGTCCGCGCTCCCTACTCTTTCAGGGGATACTTTATCGTTCATACTCATTCCTAAATATCCGATGTCGATTTACGACATACATCCTCAATGAAAAATACTCCAATCTCTTCGTCGACATTGAGCGACACAGTGATCGGCCGATTTAAACTTTCCTGAAACGCAGCTCCAGTATCTGACCCGAGTGAACCAAGCATCATTTTTATTTCACGAGCAGAGTCTTTCTTCGTGTTCTGTATCACGGTTCCATCAGTAATAACTATATTGTTATCGGAGTTTTTCTCCGCAGCAGAACCAATGGCTTTAAGTAGCGTACCGAAGCCCCACCATCCATAGCGATACAACAAATGCGAATCTACTTCACCGCTCACTGCGTTCAAAGTCGTATTGATGTCAAGCGCAATAGCGTTGATTGGTACAGTTTCATCAGGCAGAACCAATTGATTAAGTTCGATCCTCAAGAATTCTTCTTTACGTTCAAACTTACCCAGCATTTGAATATTTCGCAATTTGCCATTTCGGAGCGTGACTGAAACCGGTCCACCGATATCACTGTTCAACGCCAGGTCTGAGGTTGCAAGATATTGCGAACCAGCTCTGACCATTGGTTTACATTTATTGGCAACCTTTGTGTTATTAACCTCAGAATCTGTACCGCGTCCAGAGGCCAGCACATCTCTCGATTCAGCCCCCGAAGACTTACTAACCGATTTCGAGGGTGTATAGTCCCATTGAACGGTATAGAGACTAGGTTTTTTTGAATCACCTTCGTTTTCAATCAACATCTGGATGAGTTTATCTTGCTGCTGTGTGTCAACAGCAGCAGCACGTTTCGACGTACCAGTGTTTGATTCGGTTTGAGTTTCGCCTACTTCCGAAACCTTTTTTGCTTTACTCAAGGTTGCTTGTTTTGAGTATGGGTTCGCGTCGAACTCTTCCTGTTCTTCAATCATAACCGGATGTGCTGTTGGGTTATCTTTTTGAACTTCAGGCAGCGTTTCTTCATTGTACCGATCAGCCTCCTGGCGCATCTGAACACTGGTTTGCGCATTGTTTGTCGCGTTGATTCGCCCTGCGCGGATCACTCCTGATGGCTCATTGGAATTTTCAATTTTCTTATTCGGCAATGTAACTATGCCAATGCCGATAGCAACGATGATTGCTACGAACAAGGCACCATAAGCCCAAAGGCGCTTTCGGTTCGCCTTGTTGAAAATCCCCTTTACAGCCTTTCCGCCAGTGACAGCCCCTACATTCTCAAAACCATCCACTGAGCCACTACGGTCTTTGTGGCTTGCAGTGAGCCCCGCAAAGTCTTCATCATCAATTCTAGGTTCGTTAGCCACAGAGAGATTCTCACTTAAGGGTCATTTGTTCATCCAGCGCAGATGCTGGATGCTTGAGAATCTTCAACGTGACAGTTCGACCCTCTTTGTTGGTACCGAGCACTGTAGTTGTCACGGGTAGTTTGTAAGCCATGTACCCAGAATTACCTGGAGTGGCTTTAAATATTTTTGGCGAGAACACAGCAATTGGAGTCCTTAGAATCAGTTGCTCCCCTTTAACCCAAGCCTGCCCTTCCCCCCCCTCAACAACCATGGTTTCACTTCCAGACGGACTCACGCCATACAGCGCATGATTCAAATCCATATCAGCTTCAGTGCCCAGCGTAATACCCTTATCCGAGAACAAATCATGGGATTTAGTATTTGGTCCAGCGTCTTCAACCTTCATGGTTGCCAGGCGGTGGTACATCGCAGGTTTTGCGACCAATAGAATTGAAATAGGCGTCGCGAGGTCATGAAGATAGACCGTGATATTCCCAGTAACCCCATGCTTCAAGGCTGTAACCGTAAATGAACCAGCTTGGGGGTCGGACAATAAATCCTCTTTCGTTTCCCCCTCCTTACCTTTTTTATCCGGCAGGGCTCTGTCTATTTCGATCATGTTTCCAAGAAAGTTGGATACCTTCCTTATAGGCCATGGGTTGCCATAAGCATCAATGAAGGTGATTGCAGTTGACTGGTACCTTGAGATAAACACTTTTGGCGCAGGCGCATCCGGTGCAAGCCCGATATCGAATGAATCATCAATATCCAAAACATCCTGTGGAACTTCGTCTTCCGTATCAAAAACAATTGGCGCTGTAAGTGATGCAGACTTGGTGATGATCTTCTTCCTCATACCCAAGACTTCTTTCGGACTCCCTACCATTATCGAATTTAGACGTTCCTCGACAGATACCGCTGGGGCTGGGGCTTCATCTGCAAAGGTGATCACTGGCAACAGCGGAAAGCTTGCTGCCAATAAAGTCAAATACAAGCGCTTCATCGTGCAGGCCTCTTAGGCAGAATTTGGTATTTCTCAACCCAAACACCATCGCTTCTCACATTGAGAGAGACCCGGCGAATCAGCATTACCGCAACCAATTCTTTGTTGACCCGCTTTTTACCGTCGATGCGTAGTCGGAAAGGAATTTCGATTTTCCACATTTGGTACCCACGTGCTGCCAACTTAGCGCCTTGCAACACAGCGCCAGTCGGACTTGCGTACATTGTCCCTTGTAGCTCTTCCGTTAACAGATCCAGCGCACCGATCTCTCTCAGCGACTGAACAAACGATTTCCGATTCTCGTCGGACAAGCAGGTCGTTTCATTGGAAACAGTTTTCTGCCAGTCGACATAAGAAAGGCCATACATTTTTTGCAGGCACTTTTCTGACCAGGCGAGCATTTCTGGAGTGGTGTAGAGGGGCTCACTGAGCAGCGGGAGGGGGCGAATGCGACCGTCTGGGGTCTCACCTAGCAGCTTCGGTTCTGGGGTATAACTGAACAATACCAGATTGAGAATACCCGAAATAATCAGCGCAGCTATTAGGCCGATGATCGTCATGTTCTCAGAACGCTTACGTGCCAGCGCCTCTCTACCTGCCGCAAGAAGCCCAAGTACACCCGACATATCTAAAACATCATCCTCTGCTTCCGCAGCTGGATTCAGTGATACGGGTTTAGCTGCCTTCGGGGAGGTAGGCAATTGCTCTCTTTGGGTCATGAATTCATCTCTTCAGGCAAAGGCCAGCACTCAGGCCTCAGAAAATGCCTAGTCACTACGAAATTAGTGAGTTTTTCTGTTAACTCGATTGAGACCAAGTCACTCGGGTGACGGCGTATCAATGCTCGTTTTTTTGACTGATCCCAGGTGGATGACAGGGGGTTGTCAGCCTCCCATTTTTTGACTAGGGATACCGAGCAGGCATGCGTCCGCGCGAGCTCTTCACGAAAAGCGTCCCTTTCACCCCAAGGTAATTTCTGTACATATTCGTGGAGATACATGCGCCACCCTCAATTTGGTACACATGGTATCTCATATTTTTTCTCTGGTGTAGTATACGAATACGGTATTTTTTCGAGGACGTGCGATGATCAAGCAACAAGGCGTGATTGGGGTTTTTGGTGGGCTGTCGATTGCATTGGTTGCAGGTTTACTGGTGTCCAAATACCCCAATTTGGTGAATCCAGAGCCAGTAAAACCATCAGAATGCTCAATTATCGCCGACGAGAAGTCAGCGGAGCGACTCATCACTCGGCTGTTTAAGGATGTGAAGATCAAAGGGTATGAAAAACTGGTGCTTTCGCCCGGTGCTAGTGCTTGTCTGCTTGAGGTCGATCTATCAGTCGCCGGGAATACGGGCTTCATGTACGTACTACCGAATGGCGAAGAGCTTTTGAACGGCCCGATGATGGACAAGAGATCTAAAGTTGAAGTCCCCACTGCGGAGCAGGTCAAACAGTATGAAGAGCTGAAGGCTGCGCCCGTGGCCAACAACAGGGTTCCGCTCACCCCACCGCTTCAACCTATTGCACAAACTCCTAGCAACGTCGGAACGCAACAGGAATCAGCTCCGGAACAAAATTTCTCGTCCAGCAAGGCAAAATTTAACAGTCCAGCAGAAGTTTTAGATGCCATAAAAGCTCTGCCTGCTTTGGTATCTGAGCGACCAGGTACGCCCGTGTACGTTCTTCTTGATCCACTTTGCACACACTGTCAAAGCTTGTTCAAAAATAGCGCTGATTTGACCGAGAAGTTTGGTATCCAATGGCATTGGGTTCCTATCTTCACAAATACATCAGGGCATGCCATGGCCGCTTTGGTGATGAAGGTTGCTGAAAAGGATCGGTCTGCTGGGCTAAGCCTTCTGTCTGAAATGATGAATGAAAATTTTGATGTTCAGAAATATGCAGATCAATTCAGGGCTCTTCAAAAGGCCGATTATGAACGACCACAAAAAAATGCAATTACGTTCCTAGATATTTTTAAGTCGTCCGCTAAAGCAGCTGGCACGCCGTATGTTGCATTTCAAATACCAGCCACAGGCCAAATCGAAGTTATTAGCGGTGAGCCGCTCGAAAGCGACCTGCTGCCCCTGCTGGGCGGCGTAACCCGGCCAGAGTAACCACTAAGTATCAGCCAGCCCTGTCACCGCAAAGGGCTGGCCAATCAATATATTTCAAGTACGCATCAATCTTCATTCTGCCGGATACGCTTAGGATCGCTTTTGAATCAACTCCGAGAAAGCTAATCTCGTTCGGGTTCTTAGCTACATATGCCGCTATTACATTCAACATCTGCGTCAGGAGCTCATGAGATTTGACTCTAGGAGTGCCTACTATGCTAAGCAAAATCAGCTCAAGTTCGTATCGACATAGAAGTTGTTCCACAGACTCAGCTGAAATCTGACGACGGAAATACCGCTCAACTTCCTTGTATAGCACAGCAACCCTGGCTCTCCAGCCCTTTTCGCGCATTTCGTCATATGAGATGTAACAGAGTCTACTGGACTCGTAGACTGGTTCTGGGCACACCAAGTGTCTTTCATTGAGCACTGAAAGATGGTCATCCTCAGCCAGATGGAACCAAGACTCCAGCTCATGCTGAGCCGCTCTCTCCCCACCACTCAATGATATTGGGTTTGGTAAGGATTGGCATTCAAGATGTTTTGAAGAACGTTGAATCAGTACCAGGTGCTCATTGCCGGCAGCAAGATGACGCAGAAGGGACCGTGCGGCCCAACCATTGGATTCAGTAGATAGTTCTTTTATCCAATTGGATTCAGGTTTCAGAGTTAAACCTGAATAAACCAAATAATCTGACGCCTGATTAAAGAGGTGAGTTATATACTCAATTCTCTTTAGTTGAGGTGTACGGATATGATTACCTTTCACAGCCTCATCAATGCTCAAAATTCCGCCCGAGCTTAACTTCGCAGTGAGCTCACCTATACTAAAGTTACTGGACCTCTTGGCTTGGTTCAGGGCTAGCGCAGCAACCCATTTGCTGCCACCGTGCTGTGCCGTTGACTTAACTACATGGCTTCCGCACCTAATTACAACCACGGAATCACTCTGATTTCCCACAGTGGGAATCGGGATGGTAGTAATGCTTGTGAAAATTCTTCCAAGATCCATCGTGGAAACACTTTCGATAACCTCAGCAACGTCACTGTGACTGGCATTATTGCTATCGATCATGACATCGGCAATCAACCCAAGAGTTATAAACTGCCCGACTCCATTATTCTCAATGAATCCGTTGAGTGCCAAGATCTGAGATTTCTGTGCGTGTTTATTTTTCAGCAACTCCGCAATCGCAAAGTCGATTTTGCCATCCGTTAACTCACCAAAAATAGTCGACATGACTTCCGGATACCGGGCAGGTCGACCTACTTCGTCACGTAGTATAAGGGTATGACTGCCATCAAAATTTATTCTTAAAATGAATGCTCTGTTGCAATTACCGAAGTGTTCTTTACTGGCGGCCGCTACCTTTAAATTAAATCTATGGTTCACGGCGCATTTAAGTCGATGCGGTTGTTGATATTTGTCCAAGTATAAACGGACACATTCCTGCTTCCTTTGTTCGTCTTTTGTCAATAATTCTCTATAGTTTGGAATGCGCCTAATCACATAGTCTATTGCATGAGCTGCATTGACAGTGTACTCATCAGGAATAGCTAATTTGATTCGTTGTAGAACGGTTTCGAGTTGACCAGGTGTGAACAATTTTCCGGAGGTAAATCGAAGATCATCAGTAATGAATTTCTTCGCTCCAAGCGCCAAATCTGGCTGACAGTTCAATACTTCAAGTGTGTTGTTCTCGTCCAAAATCTGGCTGATATAAATTGATAGCTCTTTGGCCGTAATCAAAAACAGTAAGATTTCAATGTCTATGGAGAGAAACTGACTTTCCGTAAGGTGGGTGGGCGAAAACCACGATGAATCATCAAGCTTGTAAAAATCGAGTGCTGCAAGACGAACGCCCCAATTAATTGGGGCATCCTCTATTAGAGTGCATATTTCCGAACCAATAATAACTGGTTTGAACCTTGCCTTCGGATGTTTGGCCCAAAGCAGGTTGTGAAATTCTGGCACCTATTACCTTCCCATCCCTTTGGTAGCCGGTGCAGGATTGGATGCGGCCGCCCCCCCCATGTTGAGGCTAACGGTTCTTGCGATTGTTTGGATCAGATCGCGCACCAGGTTCAACAGGCCATTGCTGATGCCATCCATTTTGTTCAGAAGTGATTGGCCATTATGGCTAAGCTTTTCAAGCAATGACTTATTGTCTTCGGTTAGCTTGGCGATTGGTTTCAGTGCATCATCAATCACGATTGCAGGATCATCACCTGACTTAATCTGATGCGAGACATATTTTCTGGCAAGGTCTCTCATCCTATCCATACTGGTAATCAAAGCGCTGAAGCTCTCAGCCGCCGCGCTATCCCCGGCCAACAGTTGTTCTAACACACCCGCGTGCTCTTCAGGTGGCAGCGACTCAAGAGCTTTGCCGATCACGCCCTCCTTGACCTTAGCCAGATTTGTCTCTGTGCTAGTAAAGGCAGCAAAGTATTCTTCGGCGTTACGCCGCCCCCTGTAGTCCTTCCAGGCGTCGAACCCAGCTTCCACGCCGCTACCCAGAACGTTGAACAATTTAGCACCGGCCATGCCGACAGCGCCTACCAGCATGCTCAAACCAGCGAGTGCGTTGGGAGCTTGTTGGATGGACGACTCTTGCTCAGCTGTAAAATCGGATCTCGGTTTCGACTTAACTTTTTCCTCGTGTGAAGATCCAGGCTCGTCGTCATCCTCAAAGATCTGATCTGACAATTTATCAGGCTCAGCTGGCTCACCAGCCGGTGGCACATCTTCACCGTTCGCGGCAAATTCAGGGTTGATTTTCTGAAGCATATCCCCCCCAGAAAGCAGCGATTCGCGCGCTTCAGATCCTGTGAAATCGCCTGGTGTAGCCGCATCAGCTAATGATTCCGGGGAAACCGCAGCATCAACTACCGGCAAGCTCTCATCATCAGCTGTGGGTTGATCCAACCCATAGAGACCAAGCTGAACCTGCATCGATGTCTCAAGGGCTTTCAGTGCTTCGCCATTGAGGTCGGAAGGCGCTTTGATCGGAGGCAATTCATACTGTGCACCTTGTTCCACACCCGAAACTGCCCCAGATTCTGCACCGCTTTCTTGGGCTTGCTCAGTGAGAATTTGTTCCTGAAAGTGCGAATTGAGATCTTCAAAATCGACCTGGATAGAGTCCAGGTTGCCTTGCAAATCCGCCAAGGCATTGTTCACGTCATCGAAATTTACACTAAGCGACTCCCCCTCGGAAAGAGGTGGATCGGTGTAATCACTCGATATCGATTGGTCTTCAGTGAGTGGTGGATCAGTATCTTGAGGTTCCTGCATCCCCTTGATGAAGGCAGCTACATCATCAGCTGTCAGCATCTCCAATGTTTTCTGAGCCTCGGTTATCTCAATCGCTGAGTTCTCGAGTACTTGTTGAGCTTGAGCCAAAGCATTTGCATCTGGCCTGATAAAAACCGCTAATTCCTCAGCAGAGAGCATGTCATCTGGCATGACAGGTAGCGGCTCAGGAAACTCTTCGTTGGTCACACTGACATTGCTACCATTTTTTGCAGTTTCCATACATTCACCCTACTTAGCTGTCATGCCGTCTTGAGATATTTGCCGACCCATGTCCACAGCACTCATTCGGTTGTTGGACTTAAGCTCGCTCTTCAAAGAATACATTTGATTGAGAAGCTCAGCGTTTATGAATACCTGCTCCCTCAGCAGCCCTTCAAGACTTGCATTGGAGGCGACGCTGGTGAACCACTTTGGGGATTTAATTCGGTATGTAGCCATTAGCTCGTCAAGTTGAGCTGGGCTTAATTTATCCCCTGAAAGCAGCTTTTTGTCTTCGTCCGACAAAAAATCCTTCACATCGTCCAACATGTACTTGACATCTTTGGCTTCGATGCTTTGCAAGTTACTCTGGAATTTTTCGTTTAGGACCCCCTGTGCAACCTCCATACGGCGGTTCATCACAATGGATTGCGCCAATTGTTGCTTCTCATTTGGCGTACCATTCTTCTTAATCCGATCAATCTCCTGTTGTGTCGGGAGACTTACTGGAAACGGATTAAGAAGTAGTTGAAGATCATCTCTTTTCTTCGTTACTTCAGCGGTGTTCGTTACAGCAATGGGCTCGTCCTCCATTGCAAGTTCGAAAGAGTCATACTCTTCTTCATCCATCCTCGTCAAAATATCTTTGACGAAATAATCCATTTTGGGTTCGCCAGGTGCGAGCTGCGAAGCTTTGGCGTTTGATCGCTTGGTCCAGGATCTGAACGCCTTTTCGACCTTTTTCCCACCGCTTGCTCCACTGGAACGTAGACCAGCCGCTGCATACTGACCGCAAGCAGCCCGAGGCTTCGCCCCGAGCGACGGTTCCATTGCATAGCTATTCTTGATTTTCGAATCTGCTAAGGCTTTCTGTTGATCAATCCGTCCTTCAAGCCTCGCAACGTAGTCGAGTGCATTTACAATGGCTTCAGTTTGAGATCGCAGACCATCCAAAATTGCATGCCCGACGTTCTTTACTGCTTCTTCGCAGTTAAAGCAATAAACAGGTATCCCAGTAGCGTTAGCATTTTCAATGCTTAAGGCGGGAATAAGAGCCAGCCCTAACAAGGCAAGCTTAAAGTCCTTTAATAGCATCATTCACCTCCTTGCGAACGGTGTTTTCGAGCCTTGGAGTACGATTAGTCTGGGACGTTGGAATCCCTTTAATAATCGATGATGCACTCCCTTTTACGCCACCAATTACCTGGCCCGCAGCGCCAGAAGCAGCGTCCTCAACCACCTTCCCAAAATCATATTGGTCGGTTTGTAAACCGCCGGTACCATCTGTTGTGCCACCGACACCTACACCTACGATACCGATTGGATCGCTTATGTTGAATTGCGCTTGGTTCGCAATCGATTGAATGTAGTTGTTCGCCGCTGTACAGGCCATATCACGAATTTTCGTAAAAATGGCCCCCATTGCACCACCAATGGAGGGAATCCTTAATCGGATCAACGCATCTAATGCATCCAACGCAGGCAGACATGAAGCATCCTTTGCAGTTGGAGCATTTTTAATGGTCTTGCCCATGTACTCGTCATAAACCTTAAGACTGAGCTCATCCATTTTCTTGCGCTGGTCTTTCATAACCTGATCCAGATCACAATCAACTGTTGAGGCTGCATGTGCTGCGCAACTAAAGGTAATGAAGCCGATAATTGCTAATACCCTAATGAGGATCATTCTTCTAATCCTTGCCTGACTAAAACGATATCGTTCAAAATTCTTTTGGCTCTCTCGGGAGAAAAAATTAATGCGAGTAATTCATTCCTCTGAATAATTAAGAGCCGCTCGTAGAAAAGGTCACTATATTTGGCTGCTACCCCACCCAACCTGGATAGGGCGTTGATCAGGCGCAGCACAACGCCCGAATGACGTCGATCCATCATGTCGATCACGCGCAAAAATCTGCTTGACCCCAGCAAGGCAAATAGCTCAGCGATGCTTCCTATGTTCTGGCTGGATGTAAAAGCCTCAGCAAATCGACTGTCTTCCACCATTTCGATGAATTTCAGCAAAAGCTCAAGCAACGCCTCATCAGGCTCAACCGTATAGCCCTCATCGCGATGATCCATTTCTGCGAGCAATCTGCCGAGTGGCCCGCTCACGCCCTTCCAGTACGCGGCCAGCTCCTCTGAGCCGAGTAGCTGCCGAGCACGAGCAATCTCATCGTTCATGCACAAGTCTCATTGAAAAAAACTCTGGTATGGTTATCCTATACCAGAGTTAACGCGATTCCAAACCTACAGGACGTCCTCATGAATGATCATGCTGTGCAGGAAGCTCCCACTGCTTCGGCTGACGCAGGAAAACCCTCACGCACCAAGAAAATCGGGCGATTCCTGGTCTGGTACGTGGGATGGGAGCGCATGAAAAAAAACGCCGCGATTGTGGGGAATCGCGCTTCCATGCCTCTACTGCGGCAGGTATTACGTACAACGAGGTCGGGATACGCCCCTAAGCCAGCGGTAGAGGTTGATATTGACGATCTACGCAGATCGGTTGTTGGGCATGCTGTCATCCTCTGTGTGGCGATCCCAGCTCTGCTATGGACTCTGATGAACCTCGGTCGCGGCATAGCGATTTTGTTCCAATACGGGCGTGTTGGAACAAACGACTATTTGCTGGTCAGTGTGCCTCTCACCGTTTTCCTGGGCATGCGAGTACTGATCAGCGCGAAATCTCTTTCCGTTTTCAGAGATGAGTTGTCCACCAGGGACGCTCAAGGAAGGACAACTTGAGTCTTTTCATTCGGATAGTTTTCCTCAGCCTCATTTTCACAGGTGTGGCGCACGCTGATCAGTTGGACGAAATCAACGCTCTAGCAAAGCTGACCTTGAGCGAAGACCTTGGCCAGCAGATTATTAAATTCATTGCCGGTGGGGGGTATGATTCCTACACCACTCCTTCCCTACTCAGCACGATCTCTCGATACCTAAACACCATTGCCCTGTGCATGATGGGTTGGCTGACCGTTCTCGGTGGTGCCACCTATGTGATTCAGACTGCAAACAAAGGTACGCCGGGAGGACAAGTCATTTCCTCCTTCTGGATGCCGATCCGGATTTCCACAGCCCTCATTCTGTTGATACCAGTTCCAGGTGGCGGCGGGTATTCGATGATCCAGTACGGGGTGATTACTGTTGCTGAGAAGGGCAACGCTGTCGGCGGGGCAGTTCAAACTGTAGGCATCGACTACCTATACGATTTTGGCGCTTACAAACCATCGTCCATTCCAGATGGCAGCTCTTTCATTCTTGACTGGGTGTCTAGCGAGGTCTGCCAGAAATACATCAACGGCTACACGAACAGTGACACCATAACGGCAAACCAAAATCAGACATCTGTTGGTGATCTATACAGAACGTCCCTCTCGTATGACTACAACGAGGAGGCAGAAGGATTCACTAAAAATAACCCTCGTTTGGGTTACTGCGGGTCAATTTCATTCACGCTGGCCAAGGAATCTGTCGCCAGTACAGAGGACGGTATTCAGCTAGGCACTGTTCAAGCATTTCCAACCCGAGAACTTCTTGCTGCTCAAAACAACATCATTAGGAGCCTTAAACCGAAAATATCCTCAATTGCTGATGCGATATTGAGCGACGAGGGTGCATTACGGGCCCTACAGGAGCGTGGGGAGTCGGCGCAGAGTACCTATGAAAGTGCACAAGCCCAGGTCGCTGGGAAAATATCAGGATCTGTAGGAACCTATAATTCGGCGGTCACCCAATACAATCAGTTGGTAGCAGGCGCGATCCAAAAATACGTCAACCAAAATGCAGAGTCGGTTTCTGGTGGTAACTGGGCGGAAGAAACCAAGAAGATGGGCTGGGTTGGACTAGGAACTATTTTTTGGCAAGTTAACGTGACCCAGTCACGAGTGAACGCCCTTGGATCAGCGTTCAAGGCAACTTATACCCCCCCTGCGCTTGACCAGGATTGGACCGAGGACGTGCGGTTGGCTGAGATCAGCCAGAGGCTTGGTGGCCTTGCCCGCAAGGTCGCGGCCAGTGACTCCGGCCAGTACTCACTCAATAATGTGCCTGATCTGTCTATTGCTGATGCAGGCGCAGATGGCAACTTTGATTGGCCAAAGGTTTTTATCTATCGAATCAGTTCGTACTTGTTTGAGAGCATGGCGTTTGACGGGGGCAACTCCGATCTATTGGTCAATATGCAGTACTACGGTGCAGCGCTAAATACCACGGCCGAAACTCTTGTATGGCTCAGGATTATTGGTAAGAACGTCGCCATTGGCGCGTTAAAGGGCGTTGAGAAAACAGCTGAAGAGGTCGGTAACGCCGTAGGCATCATCCCCGGCGTAGGCAACCTTATAAAAGCGGGTATTACTGGACTTTCTACGTTTGCGGCTACGACATTGGTTGGGATTTTAGGTGACCTCTCTGAGTTTCTAGGTCAAATCATCCTTTACCTAATCATCGTAGGGTTCATCCTTGCTGTAGTTCTTCCTACAATCCCGCTTGTATTTTGGTTTATGGGAGTAATTTCTTGGTTCCTTTTCTTTATTGAGTGCCTGCTTATCAGCCCTACCTGGCTCGCGGCCCACGGCACAGCGGAAAAGGAAGGTTGGGGAACTGAGCACACCCGCCAAGGCTACATGCTTATGATTGGACTTTTCATGGCCCCGACGATCCGCGTTTCTGCGTTCCTGGCCGTGTTCCTGGCACTGCGGCCGCTAGGTGTATTTGTAGAGTTGATGATCGAATACCTTCGAGGGGTTGTAGTCCATGGCCCTGCCATGCTCACTATCCAACTCGGCACAATTGGGTTGGTTGCGATCTTTGCCTATACGGGCATGGTGCGAATATTCTCCCTCCCGAATGAAATGTTCGAGAAAGGTCTTCGGTGGGTCAATGGCGGTCAAGAAGTTACTGGCGACAGCGGTGCAGAGCAACAGACCCGTAGCAATATGGTTATGTTGAGTTCGAAAGGTGAGCAGGCTGGCGGAGCGCTTACAAGAAACAAACCACCTGGAGGTACACCGTCAAATAGCTGATCCCAGGAGGGGCACGCCTGCAACGGGTTGCCCCGACCTTCCTGAAATGAGCCGCTTCTAATCGCAGTACTGGGGACGAACATCAACAAAGTCCTTCCCCAACCGCAGATTTACAGAGCAAAAAAAAGCCCCACCTTGGTGGGGCTTTCTCCATCTGTTGAAAAACATTAGAAACGTCCTCGTTACCTCGTTACCTCGTCATTTCCATTGGGATGAAAATTGCGATGCAGACCAGCGCGATAATGACGACCAACCAACCAAACCCAGCGCTCGAAGTCCCACCATTGACTGGCCCAGTTTGGGAGAAGATCGAGCGGTTGAAGACTTCGCCGCGCATCAGAGGCGACGAATAGGCGAAATTATGGATCGCACGCCACGCCCCTAATGAGAAAAACTTACCAACTAAGATTGCAACCAGGTAAAACGAAACCAAGCCAATCAAGTACTCGTGAACAAAAATGGTCATCATCTTATTACGCTCCAAAGATTCTCATGGCATAACCCACACCGAAGCCGACCGAACCCGCCAAACCTGCGATGGAGACTAAGCCCAAACCATTCCATTTTCCTGAAGGCATAACCATCTCCGCCCCCAAACCCAAACTTGAAAAGAAATAGGCCCTTGGTGCTAACCACAAGGCAAGCAAACCGGTCGAGATGAGCCCCATCCAATCGTTGACCGCCCTGCTCGACAATACTGTGTCAACGATGAAACGATGAAAATCACTATGGGTGTTTGTAACGACACCCGACAGGAATCGATAGTTGATGAAGAGGATGGTGTACGCGACAAGGAAGGTCACCAAAGTGGAGTGGATCTTCCAAAATGCGTTGCCACCGCTTCGACCCAAATACCACGACCATTTACCCTGCGAGCCTTGAATGGACAATTTGCCGGTGCTGAGCGCGGCAAAGGCCCCTACCCGACCATCGGCCGTCCAAGTGAAACTCTTGTCCCACGGGCACACAATTCGCTCATCCGCTGGAGCAGTCGCAATTTTCACCAAAGTGTCTTGAATCAAGTTTGTAGTCGTCATGCCATTCTCCTTATCACACACAAACATTGTAATTCAAACGGTTTGATTATGCAATGAAATATTGTAGAATTGGGTAACCAGTTAAGGAGAAATTTATGCCCAAAAGTAGCCCTAGCAACGCGGGTCGAAAGAGCTTAGGCGAATCCACCTACATAACCTTGTCCTTCACTAATCGCGCATTTGCTTTGCTTGATGAGGGGGCAATCCTACAGGCCCAGGTTCAAGGGAAGAAAGCATCCAGAGCATCCTGGTTTCGCCTACTCCTCGATCAGCTATCGGATCGACTACCCTCTGTAATTTTGACGCTACCAGAACTGAAAGCAAAGTGGCCTACTGACGCGGATCTAACCCCCTGCAAACAAATAACAGTGAAGCTTATGAAGGACCAACTCATCCTCGTGCGCCAGATCGAATTTGCGATCCAGGCATTAGATTGGTCGAGGCACTTATACAGGAATGAAATCTGTTCAATTCTTGTTGAAAACGAAGGGCCATCACTGAACCACTTTCTGACGATGCAAAAAAATGGAGCGGCTAAATAAGGCCGCTCCAGTTTTCACATTACTTGGAAGGTTTTCGGTATTCGTTTGGGTGGATCGGGGGAGATAGCAGCTTCGTTGGCAACAATCACCATTGGAGCTACTGCCGCTGTTGCCTGCCTGTGATCATGATCGTGTCTGATGTTCTCTTCGGCCTCAGCCACGTGCTGTTCAATGGGCTGGTTTTGAGCTGGTTTAGGCTCAACGGCCTTATCTTCCATTTGTTGGCTCTGACTTCCAACACTGGTAGGCACAACTGAGACTGGCACTGCCTTCCCCCCTAAGAAGGTCTGCTGCACGGGCATAGGATCTTGACCAAGGGTTTTCCCAAAGTCACCTGCGTTAGACTCCCTGCTGTACTTCTCCAGCACTGCCCTCTTTATGTAGTCATCGGCCAAGCCAAGATCATCAAGCTTCCTCAAGTTAACTACCAGGTCACGCATAAGCTTTGACTCAAGGGTCGCAGCAATTTCTGGCGCAGAAAAACGAAGGCGCTTTCGGAAGTCTAAGGATTCCATGGGTTAACCTTCCGTGTTTAGCAATACTGCATGTACTTGAGCGCACCACGAGCGTTCGAGAATTCGTCGAGAAAAACTGCGTTAGGCAACAAACTTTTGAGCCATTGACGAAAAACGATGGAACCGCCGCCAACGATGATGATTACCTGGTAAGCATTGATGTTGCCGAGTTTCGTTTTCACGTAGTTCGTTATGCGCTCAGCTGTACCCCGGCAAGCCTGTTCTTGCTCTGCCCGCATTTCTCGCATCGCCCCTTGGTAGTAGACAACGCCGCTTTCAAGCACCTTCTGAATCACCATATTCGGCAATTCACTATCCAGACCATCCGCGATCACTTGTTCAGCTACCAATCGAGCCTTCATTAATTCGCCCAGAGCATCCATTGCGTCCAGTACTCCTACCCGCTCCGTTCCGGAATGCTTTTGATCGATCATCAAATTGCTATCGACGTTGAGCGAAACGACGTCGGTGGTGCTTCCCCCGATATCCACAACTGCAATTTCACCAATTACGTTTTCGCCGCCGTCGGTCATAGTCCCATCGTCGTTGAAGGCGAAATCGAAGTAGGCGCTGACGGCCTCAGAGAAACAGGTTCCTTCCCGAACATCGATAACCTTTTCTTCTTGGCCCTCAATTGACACCCTACGATCTGGCCCCACGAAATTCGAAATTGTCGATTCTTTTCGATCAGTCCGAATTGCGCCTTGTTCGTTGTAGTAGTCGCGAAATGGCAGAGTCACACCGAGTTTAATCGGGACATTTACCAGGTCTGCCTTCATCAACGCGTGGGTGACAAGCACCCGGTTAGCCACGCTTATTGGGTAACCTTCGTTCCTCAGTTGCAGTGGGGTTCGAACGTTAGTGCCGCAGTAGTAGGAAGTCCCCTCAACCTGGTAGGTATCAATTGGTTTGCCAACCGCATCGGCTCGTCGGCCCATCTCGATAAGCGTTTGAACCTTCAGTGTTTTGATCACGCCTTTTTCGTACCAGGCAAGCTTATGCGCGGCATACCCGTTGTCATTGACGACGTTGATAATTTCTTGAGTGGTTTGCTGTGTTTTTTTCGACATGATTAAATTCCTAATTGATTTTTAGACGGCGGAGGATCGCGCGCTTGGTCAAGCGATAACGATATTTGCCTGCCAATCTCGTTCTCATACGTTTGTATGCGACACCTAACGTCCAGCCTCTGCGCTCCAGCAAAACCAGAGCTACGAATGAAGCAGCTACAATTTTCAAAGTTATTAGAAATGGAAAAACGGGCAAAAGAAGAACCGGAATCATTGCCGTTGTATGGGCTTCAAAAAACTTGAACGATATCTTTGACTGTTTTGATGCGTGAGCAGCAATGACAGGACCATCGTCGTCAGTAAGCCTTTCAACGATCATAAGCCGCCTCCTCCTCTTTAATCTCGCGCTCCAACATCACCATTTCATCGTCGTGGATTAACTTCTTGTCGTACTGTTCAAGTGCATCAACCCACAAATCGCGCCCACGTTCTTTGACAAACTCAGCCATACGTCGAGGCAGTGCATCGATAGGCGTACGGATCAGCTCGGAACGAATGTCTTGAGTCATTTCCAACCACGATCTAACCGGCGCTCGCCCCGTAGTGGGAGTTCTGAGAAGCCGTTGGTGGACGATTCCACGGCAGCTGGTAATCAACGCGTTAGTAATCCGAACACGTCCATTTTCACCAAACTCATCGGCCATCCTTGGGATGGCGCTATCAACACTCAATGTATGAGTCGTGGTGTAGACCAGGTGACCTGTTCTCGCTGAAGTCACCGAGGCGTCGATTGTTACCGCGTCGCGTGCTTCACCGTAGACGATTACATGAGGGTGACGGCGTAGTGCGTTGCGTCCCGCTAACCCAAAGGTGTGCAAATGACCACCATGCAGTTCGCTAATCTCGGCTTGCGCGATAACGCCAGTCTGATTGGGGATAGCATGAAGATCGTTTTCAATTGGTTGGTAGTACGTGAGAATCCGACGGCCGTTTTTCTGGGTCGCAAGCGACCGTATCGTTGAGTCAAGCATCGTCGTTTTGCCCGAGCCTGTTGGGCCGCAAACAATGATCATGCCTATTTTGGGTATCAGAATTCGCTGCAATTCGGCAGGTATACCGAGTTCATCAAAGGTTGGAGGACACTTCCCCATAGGCCTGAACGTTATGTCCAAACCCTCAGTCTGCCAGGGCCCTAAGCAACCTGTTACGTTCACACGGAAACGTAAATAGTTACCCCGTGAAATTTCGACGGCATAGGTGAAGTCACGATCATTGCCTCGACTCAAATCCAGTCGCGCGTTGTCATCGTTCAGCATTTCATTCAGGAGATCGCCAAGCTCCTGATAATGCAGCCGACGTGAGCCAATATAGTGAACACTTTCTGACCACATGACCGAGGCAGGATATCCAACGGAAAGAAATACGTCCTCCGCCTTAATTTGGAACGCATGCTTAAGCAGTTGTACGAGGTGATCCTTTCTATAGATCTGAGGCTCCATGAAGGGGATCGCAATTTTCGAAACGGACTCTTCAGCGGTCATTCCACCGAAGTCGCAAAAAGGTAAATCCTTAGCTATCGAGTCCATATCGGTTTCCACTCGGACGCCTGCTTGTAATTGGCGCTTCCAGAAATCGTGTAGATGACCTCACCAACGTTCATTGAGCGTCCGTTAAAGGTAACCTGGTTATTCACGACCTTCAGAGCAGCTGGAGATATCGCGCCGTTATCAACCAAGACCTTGTATGTATTCCTACAGGCCACATCTTTTTCGAGTGACGCAAGGCGGTCGTCGTAAATCATGTCAGCTTGGGATACACCTGCCGTCCACCCTTCTTTTACCCCGTCCTCCCAAGCCTTTACTTCAGCTTCAGTTCGCGGTCGTAGGGAATGATGGGGCATCTCAGGAGAGGAGTATTCCTGCCACAGATAGTCACGCCAGGTCGGAACGACAGAGATCAGTTTCGCCTCTGCGGCGATTGTGATTTGCTCCTTGACCTCTCGCACCTCCCCCTTCTCCTCATCATTAATAAAGAGGTTTGGGGTTTTAAGGACGCATGGGATCAAAACGCGGCCGTCGTTTACGAAACCAGCAAAATTGAAAACCACATTCAACTCTGGCTCGTTTTTGTTCAGATACCGCATGATCAATCCATAGCGCCAAGCGAGGCCGCTCTGTGCCCCGGTTCGCATTGCCTCTTGGCGCAAGGCTTTGACCCTCAGCCCTTTTCCGCCGCCAAGATCGATTTCCTTGTCCATCTCGCCACCGCGCAATGACTCCAGCTCAACAAGCGCTGGTGGTTTTGCCTGCTCGCTCGGGGGAGGAATATGAGCTGTTTGAAAATCCATCATGACTCTCTTATTGAATAATTAATCCGTAGTCATTCTATACCGAGCCATCCCTCCAAACAACTCTAGCACCCCCTTTTTGCCCATTTTGGCCAGACACCCCACGCCACCCTTAGAACCCGCCTAACCCTCTCCAAGATGCCTCCAGGTTGGCCAACCTGCCCAGATTGGCCAAACCGGCCAACCAACCCAGAGCCAGACAGAGGCGGTTGACCTCAATCCCGCCAAAAGTGTCCATTATGGCCAATCTGCCCACGTTACCGGCGTAGCTATGCCTGGTAAAAACCGATTTTGCGGTTGAGTTCTCCTCTCCAGCGATTCATCGCGGCACCTCAGTTACCGTTCGTGGAGTCAGCTGTCCTGATTGCTGGTTGATGACGATTTTTGAAGAGGTTTTATCCCCGCATGCTGGCATTGAGTTGAAGGTGGAGGATCGAAAATTGTTACTGCGCAAAAATGCTATTATTTCGTTGTACCACTATCTGGACAGACATATTTTCGAGTCGGATTTGCACTGCCTGTACCAGCCTCTGGATGCTTTAAAAGTGTCCCATCTCTATTCGGGGGGTAGGTATTGGGGTGGTACAACCCAATGCGTACAGCCCGACTCGGCGCCGACATATCAATCGTTGTCGAGGCTCAGTCGACACCAGAACGAGGACGAAAAAAACGTGGATGAATCGATAAAAGTTCGCGCTACCGGATTAATTTCTCGGTACCTGGAAGATTCCCCCGGAACCGACAATCTTGGGGGGTCGTTGGACGGATTAATCGCATGGCTGAACAAGAAAGCCCCGGATCTCTCGGTAACGACGGCTAAGTGCTACCGAAAATGGCTCGCTGGGTACCTGGAATATACAAAACATCCTGAGGCAGACAGGATTCGGTTCTGGATTCCATCCGGTAGCAGGGATGAACAGCTTCACCTCGATGCCGAAGAAGCATCTATCGTTGCCGAGCACGTCCGGATAGGTGGGGTGCGCACAAACGACACCTACTACGCGTACATGCCAGAAGAAAGTATGCGGGTTGTACTAACGGAGCTCTCGGGAACGAGAAAATCCGGTACCGCAAAATATTCGAGCGGTATCGAGACAGCCTTGTTCTTGATATCGACGATGATGACCGGACTCAGGCCGGTGGAATGGCAGGGAGCGGAGATTCACGACCAATATTACGATCCGCACACGATGGTGACACTTGGCCCAGTACTGCATGTTGTTACAGCGAAACAGGACAAGCGGCGTGAGGACAACCCATTGAGGGGGTACAGATTATTGGTGCTGAATGAGTGGAGTGACGACCAAATAGATCAGCTGCGTGGATTTCTGGCGCAGATCCCGAGAGAGGATGAGGCGTTTCGCAGATTCTATGACCGGTGCAGGAAAACCCTAACCAGAGTCTGGAAAAAAATCAAAGATGACCCGGCGATCATCGTTCACGAGGAAAGATCCTCGGCAGCGAAAAAGAAAGTCGGCGGCGAAGGTGTCTCGTTAGCGATATACAGCTGCCGCCATATTTTTGCCGAAGAGATTCGACGGTCGAGAAGATACACGCGGTTTGAGTTAGCAGCTCTGCTAGGGCATTCGATGCTCACGAATCAAAAGTACTACGGGCCGCGCACACGAGACGGGAGGACGTATGATTTCTCGTTACCGAAGGCATGGCCTGGCGATGCCGAGGAAATCTCTTTGTGGGATCGAAGGCATAACCCGATGGCGCATATATCCAAGCAGGGATTGCTCCCATTTGGAATGGAAGAGGCGGACGAAGCAGTCGACTTGAAGGATGGGATATCAGGTTTTTACATGAGGTGACGCGAAGAAAGAAGCGCACGCCTCACGAGCGGCGAGCGAAGCGAGCCGCAGCCGATATGTAGGAAAGCCAACGAGGAGTTCCGGTGTTGGTTAGGTTTCGAGTCATGCTGAGCATGATAAGAAACCGGTACCGGATGATATGCCGCCGAGCGGAGCGAGGCGGTCGCGCGTATTTCACGCAATCCCCATTCTTACGCCGAGCGTAGCGAGGCGTCATCCACCTGAAAGAAAGCCAAGTAGTAGTCCCAGTGTTGGTTAGGTTTCGAGTCATGCTGAGCATGATGAGAAACCGGTGCCGGGTGATATGCCGCCGAGCGAAGCGAGGCGGTCGCGTACATTTTCAGTCCCTCCCCCGAACCGTCAGAGCGCCGAGTGATGCGAGGCGCTGCCGATCCGGACGGAAGTCAACGCGATGTGCCTGGGCGTGTAAGGTTTCGAGTCATGCTGAGCATGATGAGAAACCGGTACCGGGTGATATGCCGCCGAGCGGAGCGAGGCGGTCGCGTGCATTTTCAGTCCCTCCCCCGAACCGTCAGAGCGCCGAGTGATGCGAGGCGCTGCCGATCCGGACGGAAGTCAACGCGATGTGCCTGGGCGTGTAAGGTTTCGAGTCATGCTGAGCATGATGAGAAACCGGTACCGGGTGATATGCCGCCGAGCGGAGCGAGGCGGTCGCGTGCATTTTCAGTCCCTCCCCCGAACCGTCAGAGCGCCGAGTGATGCGAGGCGCTGCCGATCCGGACGGAAGTCAACGCGATGTGCCTGGGCGTGTAAGGTTTCGAGTCATGCTGAGCATGATGAGAAACCGGTACCGGGTGATATGCCGCCGAGCGGAGCGAGGCGGTCGCGCGCATTTTCAGATCATCCGCATCTGTGCGCGGGGTAATGCAGCGGCGCGGCCGATCCGGTCGGAAGCCAACACGGAGTACCAGGGCATGTCATTGTTGGGTGATATGCCGCCGAGCGAAGCGAGGCGGTCGCCCGCATTTTCAGTCCCTCCCCCGAACCGTCAGAGCGCCGAGTGATGCGAGGCGCGGCCGATCCGGACGGAAGTCAACGCGATGTGCCTGGGCGTGTAAAGTTTCGAGTCATGCAGAGCATGATGAGAAACCGGTACCGGGTGATATGCCGCCGAGCGGAGCGAGGCGGTCGCGTGCATTTTCAGATCCTCCGCATCTGTGCGCGGGTAATGCAGCGGCGCGGCCGATCCGGTCGGAAGCCAACACGGAGTACCTGGGCAAGTCATTGTCGGGTGAAAAGCGCCGAGCGAAGCGAGGCGGTCGCGCGCATTTTCAATCCCCTGCCCTATCTTCGGTGCGCCGAGTGATGCGAAGTGCTGCCGATCCCAAAGGTGGCCAACGCACAGTAACAGGGTAAGCGTGTGTCCGTTGAACACCGCCGAGCGGAGCGAGGCAGTCGGGTGCATTTTCAGATCCTCCGCATCTGTGCGCGGGTAATGCAGCGGCGCGGCCGATCCGGTCGGAAGCCAACACGGAGTACCTGGGCAAGTCATTGTTGGGTGAAAAGCGCCGAGCGAAACGAGGCGGTCGCGCGCATCTTCAATCCCCTGCCCTATCTTCGGTGCGCCGAGTGATGCGAAGTGCTGCCGATCCCAAAGGTGGCCAACGCGCAGTAACAGGGTAAGCGTGTGTCCGTTGAACACCGCCGAGCGGAGCGAGGCGGTCGTGTGCATTTTCAGATCCTCCGCATCTGAGCGCGGGTAATGCAGCGGCGCGGCCGATCCGGTCGGAAGCCAACACGGAGTACCTGGGCAAGTCATTGTCGGGTGAAAAGCGCCGAGCGAAGCGAGGCGGTCGCGCGCATTTTCAACACCCTCCCCTATCTTCGGTGCGGCGAGTGAAGCGAAGCGCTGCCGATCAGAAAGGAAGCCTGCGCGGAGTTTCAGGGCAAGCGAAAGTCCGGTGAACAGCGCCGAGCCAAGCGAGGTGACGCGCTATTCCCTCCCCCAATTTCTTCCAGCGCTAGATTACGCGTGAGTGACTATCTAATCGTTGGCCTCCGGTCGTACCGGGCAAAGAAGCGCCTAGGGGATGCATCGGTAGCGCTACTTTTCGACAAAACGAGTCAGGTACGCTGAGCGTAGTGATGTGTTGACGATCCAAATGAGCAACTTGACTTGCCAGGCTCAGTTCCAGTCAACCGAACAATGAAAACAACTGCTGTAGGGCATGCTGCCGAACGATGCCAGGGTGTTGCTACTGATTTCGGATCACGATGCGCGTCACCGCTCATTTCGTTTCGTCATGACATGCAAAGCATGGCGTGGTTTCGCACTCTGCTACGAGCTGGCGACCCTGATGAAACAAGTAAGGTGCTGGCCGCTATATGGGCTATCCGCCGTCGCGTGAAAAAGCTGCACTGATTATGGCCGCGCACGGTCACAGGCACGGCCTTCCTAACACCTCTTTATTTGAACAATTGATACCGTCGCGATTTACCTGATTGAGCGATGCCCTGAGCAATAGGTGTTCCTGGTGCAAGGCATAGACGTCTTTCTGGTGTGAATTAAGAGACTGGGTTATTAGGGCCTGCGGCAGAGGGGAAAGCAAAAAACTAGAGACTCGGATACCCCTCTCCTCTTGGGTGTCCGGATTTGATCTTCACCTAAATGGGTTTTTGCTTGCGGTAGCGGATATTGCCGCAATCACCTTTCCGACACTTTGGTGTCCAGTACGCTAAGCGTACTGAAGATTTTTTATAAATAGGTTGTGAGAAATAGTAACTATTTTTTGGGCAAAAAAAATCCCGGAACTCCGGGGTTTGATTTTGTGTTTTGTACAATACAAAAGCGGTGCATTGATCGATTGTTCGTGGTGCGCATTATGACCGGCGAACCGAAGACTGTCACCCCCTTCCAGTTGTTACGTTCTCGCTGATGCTCCTTATCGATTAACGAAACCTATCAATGCCGTGATTTTGATTGCTTTGCCGGATCAACCCAGCAAATCATGACCTCCTGAGGCCGCGCCCAAGGAGCGATCACCATGCGGGCAATGCGTCGGGGTGGGTTAGCATCTAGCGCAGCTACAGCGCGATCATAGCGCCTTACAGCGGACAAGGGGTTGATTGCCCTCCTGCCTTTTACTGATTCTTCACGCTGCAAGGTAAATCATCACAGGATCTGACTTTTCCATGCGCTTTTTTTCAACTATCCAATTGTACATCAAACCACCCGCAATACATCCAAACCGCTTTCAGCCAACGTAGCTGAACGCTGTGAACGCTGTGAACGCTGTGAACGGCTTCTATCAGCCTTTAGAGATTCGCGCCAGGTAGGCAAGTACGCTTAGCGTACTTGGAGTAGCTATATCGTCTAATGGTCCTGAGGCTAGCCTGGATCATTACGTATTGGCATTCTGAGCATTTGTAATATTCCCCTTCCCAGGTTGAACGCTTGAACAAAGGGTTATCGGCCAAACTCCTTCTCCTGCTGCTTCATCATTGAGGCCCTACCCCTCTGATTATGCGATGTGGGGTTAAGGGTGATTGGTAAAGCGGCTCGTGTTGTTAGCCAACCATCAGGTGGCGGGGCCGAGTTCAAGAAGGTTGTTTCTACTCCGTTGCACGAAACCGCTGTAGCCAAACTACGGAAACCACTCACAAATGTGCAGTACGCTAAGCGTAATCAACGCCATCTAAGTTCAGGGGTAAATGTGCTTCACATCGGCGAGGCTATACCTCGGTACGATCAGTCTGATGATGTTGTTCAACGCGCGCTTGGTCTTTGTGTCGGTGATGAGCGGCCATTGAGATTGACCCCTTCATAACCCTATCGATTTTCTAAAGCCATGCTTGCCTGCCTACCACAATACGGCCGATACCGTTCAACCTGAAGAATCCCAGTACGCTAAGCGTACTGCACGACTTACCGTTTGCGGTTAACCATGCCCCTGCCCCTGCGGTACCTGGTTCCGAACATCACTTGATTGCGTGTGTTGTTCAGCTTGGTTCCTGGTCCCTAGGATTCTATTTCCAGTCGGTGCGTATGAGCTGATCCGCGAATGAGCCAACGTTGACTTTGCGATATTGGCAACTGGGAACATGCCGGTTAACGAGAGGTGGAGTGGCTTGCCTGAATACAGAGATCAAGCCAAATCAGTGGTGGAAGCAAAGAGCTTTTGTTGATGTCCCTGCTTGAGTATTGCCGAGCCAAGTATCAAGGGTAATCCCGTCTGGGAAAACGATAGGAAAGGTTGTTCAGAACACTCCTTTTGGAAGGGTATACGCCTGCTCCATTTACAATGGATCTGTTGTTCGAATGGTCGCTGTTCACCAGGCCTGAAGTGCTTTTGCCGGGGAGCTGGCATCCCGCCTTACCCTGAGTTGGTAGGCGGGTACTCACTGTAGTCCTATTACGCGAAGCGTACTGAGCTCTTAAACTGGATGACTGGCTTTGTGTGGCTCCATTCGCAGCGTTGCTTAATGCTGGTTATGGATGAGCCTAGGGGTTGTCATGGCAGGCTTTAGAACTAGGTAAGAGAGGGCAATAGGATGGTTGCCGATACGTTGTCTTGGCGATAAGCCAGAAGGCGATGGATTGGATTTAGGTGGGAGTGGTGGTTTAGCTGCTAAACAGATCCCCCGAAATACAGGGCGTATGTAGCTCAAGAGCCATAGCAACCATGTCGAAAAAGCCATGGATTGGTTTTGATATAGACTACAATGACTACCCCAGGTAATGCGTAGAGAGTACACATTGCTAGCTGTTCTGCGTTCTTCACGCAATCTTCCCCAGCCCCTAAGTAGGGCTTCTGATTTCCGCTTTTAAATCTCGAAGAGATAAATGCCCCGCAGGGTGATTCTTTTACCCTAAGACTATGGGTGACACTTTTTCGGTATTGACCATGACACATTTTGAAGCCCTATCTGTGGATAACCGTGCTCGCTTCACGATTGATGTTCCATCTGGTGGCGCTTCGGGGTCTATTTGCGTTGGGATTAGCGCGAAATACGGCTAAGGAAAGGGGTTGATGGCGAATCTATGCGCTAGCCCTAAATGCGGGGCATAGGAAACCCAACCCGCTTTAGCAGGTGGATTTTTTCAGAGGGGTTGGAGGAGGGGGAGCCCCCTATTGTCTTCGCCGTCGACCTTTCAGGCCATTGAGGAATTGATTTCCTCGGGCCAGTTGCTCTTCGGTCTTAGGCTCGACTACAGCAGCAGGTTCACTGACGGCGTATGCAGGATGCGCGGGGGAATTGCTACCTTGTTCAGTACGCTTAGCGTACTGATTTTTCCAGGAGTTGCCGTTCTTCTTCAGCGGGCCTTTATAGTCACCCTTCTTGCCCAGGCCCAACAACATTTTCTGTAGGCGCTGGAAAGTGATGTCGAGCTCCATCTCCCTAAAGAGGTTCAGGGATAGAGATATTCCGGTGAAACCTTTGCGCAGGATAAATCTCGCCCTGGTGAGGCTGCTTAGCACGCGGGAGATAGTTCTGCATGATAGCTCTAGGAGTCGCGCCAGCTCGGAAACATACAGATCCCGGCGAATATTAAACGCCGGATTGATGTACTTGCACTGAAGCGTCTTGAAGTCGCAACGCTTAATGAGGATTTCAAGAACGCGGATGCAGTTGTCCCGGTGTTGCAAATGCATCTGATGGGGTTTGTGACTACGCTCAGCGTACTTGGTGATTTTGGGCTGGTGAGACCGAGGGCGCTTATCTTTGTTATTTACTATTTTCCGAGGATCTAAAGCGTATCGAGCAAATTGGAGCGCACGCAAAGTGCCGGGATTATCCCGGTACTTTTGCAGCCGTTCTACGGCGCGTCCATTAAACTCGACTACGGAAACCATGTGTATTAAGCAAGATTTCCGGTGCAACTGTTATTGGCTGATATATGGGGAAGAGGGGCGCGGGGGAGGGGAGAGGCCGACCTGGTACGCTAAGCGTAATAAATGTTGCGGACAGAGCGTAATGAAGGTTGACAGCATTACGCGTAAGTAGCACTATTCGTCCTGCAAGCTGATCGCGAGACGACTTGTCTCACGAACACGTATAGTGCCCGGTATCCAACAAAATTTACTCAAGTCGGTCTCACGACCACCCGGCTTCCCCTTCCAGAGAGCAGCCAGAGTAGACAGTGGTACCGGGTATTTTTTTCTTGCTCTATTTCTCCTCTTATTCTGACCTGTATGGATAAACAGTACTGGTCAGCAGTTATCTCGGATGAACGAAAGTTCGCCCACCCCTATTTGGAAATACCAAAATTCAGGGTGAGCGGAAGCGCCACAGAAATGTGGTGAAAAACGAGGTGACGCCCAACGATCACGGCATCGAGTGGCATGGTGCTTTCAGATCTTCATCCCATCTACTGTGGTTTGTAAGTCGTCAAGCATCCATGCGCCATGCGGTAGTGCAAGCTGATCGCATGGTATAGTGTTATCATATCGTAGTGATAACACTTTTTCTGGTGCGATAATGCAAACACAGGGCGCCCAAAAGAGCAAGAGCAAAATTACACGGCGAAATTTAGTCGCCCAAATGCTGTTCTCGCTTAGTAGTCACTTAAGATTACGCACGATCAATCGATCAAACCCCGACGGAACAACCTCGCCTTATCTTGAGCGCTACTGCATTACGCGGTCGCGGTTCTTGACCATCTACCTGCATCGCTATGTAGACAAAGACCAGGACACTGAAGTCCATGATCACCCTTGGCCATTCGTTTCGTTTGTGCTCTGCGGCGCTTATGAGGAAGTGCGCCTCCAAAAAATGATCCGGACATCACGGTGGATTCGTTGGGTCAACTTGGTTGGGAGTAACACCCATCACCTGGTGCGCCAAGCAAAGCCAGAAACTTGGACGCTGTTGATTCACGGCCCTAGGACTGTGGTGAATGGCGAGGCCAAGCATTTTGGTTTTGTTGGAGAGATAACCGACGGCCAGGCGAATTTCAGGCCGGGGGTTCCGACCGACCCCAGCTGGCACCGCAGGAACCCTCGCGGTGGTAATTCGCAACGCGTGCCTTTTGTTTTGAGCGCCAACCGCTGAGCCCAGATACGGAGCGAGATAGCCGATGACTTTGCCAACACAAGAAATCTACGCAGACCTCCAGCGCGCGTTTCAACATTTTAATGAAGAGCTTTACGACGGTGAGTTGCCTCCGTGCGTGATCACGCTTCAGCGTGAAAAGGACACCGTCGGGTATTTTTCAAAGGATCGATGGACAAACACTGAGGGGGAACAGAGACACGAGATCTCAATGAATCCTAGTTACTTTGTCACGCAGCCAATCGAACTCACTCTATCGAATCTAGTGCATGACATGACTCACCTGTACCAGGATCTGCACGGTACACCTGGTCGCAATCGTTACCACAACACCGAGTGGGGCAATCTGCTTGAGCAAAAGGCAGGACTGATGCCGACTTCTACCGGGTTGCCGGGAGGAAAGCGGAAGGGCGATCAGATGAAACACTACATCATTGAAGGCGGCCGCTTCGATGAGGCTTGCAAAAAGCTGATCGACTCAGAATTCACTCTTCGTTGGATGGATCGATTTCCCAACAAGCTAGAACAACCGGAGGCCCTCGCTTCAGCAATGAGCGGGATGGACCTGGGCGACAGTGTCGAGCTCGAAACGATCGTGTCTCCTTCTCAAGCACAGGACAAAGAAAGCCGTGAGACTGACAGCCTAAGCTCGCGGATTATTTTGGATGATGAATCAAAAGGGGAGGCTCCCGAATCCCCAGACCAAAAAGTTGAAGGAGGGGAGGACCGTCCATCACCACCGAAGAAGAAACCTCAAGGGCCACCGCCGCCGCCGATGAAGGTTTTCGTGGGCCCAAACTCTGCGGATCTGGAGCGACTCGGTATAGAACCTCCCCGCGATAAGAAGTCAGGCACGCCGAATAGATTCAAGTTCACCTGTCCAGTTTGCTCCTTTAACGCATGGGCGAAACCGACGGGTGTCCTGTGTTGCGGTGTCTGTCCGGATAAACCGTTAATGCCTGGGGTTCCGGCATGACTGTCTCGCGCCAGCACCAGGAGGGGAAATGAACGGGACTCAAAGGCTGACACATCGACAAGCGAAGATGGTTGCGGTTCCGATCATCTGGACTGGGTACGGAATCCTTTTGGGGATAGTGGCCCCCCTCAAAAGAACCTTCATCGACGGGCTCGAAATAGCGGGTGCCTCATTTGCCAATCCCGAGACATTCATCACTGGCAGCCTGTTTGGGCTGGTCGGGCTGGTGCTGGCGATTGGGTGGACGTTCTCCGTTCTCTTTGCAGTCTTCGCCTACCGGATAAAGCCATTGGGTTTGCTGCTGGTCTCAATGTGTTTTGCCTGTGGCGGCGTTGAGGTGCTGCTTGATTTGTTCACACAGGATCTGGGAGCGAGCGTTGAGCAATACACCGTCATCGGCAACCTGGTTGCGATGGGCCTTGCCTTGGTTGTCTCCCTACTCACCGCATGTGTGTATTGCTACACGGTGAGGAAACTATGGGTTGCCGGGCACTTGCCCACCAATGCCATCCCCAGCGGCCGCCCGCGTTATGAACCCACTGTGCATGGGAGAGGTTGATACAACCATGGTCAAGCATCAAGACAGCGTTGCACCTTGCATTGATGAGCTAAACAATCAGATTAAAGCCGGTTGGGAAATGGTCGCCCTTGGAGCGCCCGAGGACGTACGCAACCTTTGTTCGAATCTTGGAATTGATCTTGCGCGCGAGATCTCGGAGCGCGCCCTTTTTGGTGTCCAATCTCGCCGCGATCTCTACCTGGACGCGCTTTATTTGCTGACAGCGTGCCATCGCTCATCCTTCAGCAGCATGGATGATGCCTCTATCGTTTCGATCCTGCGCCAGCAGGCTGATCGGTTAGATATCGATGTCAGTCACTGGGCAGAACTCGACAACGCCGAATTGGCGCATATTGAAAACCTTGATATGGAAGGGCTGGCCAAAACCGTCATCTCATCAATTTGCTGCCTAATCCCCGGCTATCGTTCATCAGTTTGTAAGTCAGGGGGCGCGTATGACCTCTCGATTTTCATAGCCAACAACGCCCATGAATGGGCAGAGATGAGAAACAGGCTCTGCGGTACCGATCTCGTAGATGTTGCCGAGATCTCAGCGAGGCTGACGGAACAACAGTGGAAGTTTGTATGGGCGGATCTGATCAGGTGGGGATCTAAACCGGTCGTTGTCCGGACCATTCCCAATGGTCCTGCATCAGTTCACAAGGCTCAATATGGCATCGCTGCACATAAGCTCATGGCCGTAATGAGTACTCACGAGCGGCACCCCTCATGAGTGATTTTTTGGCTGGCCTATGTGGCAATGTGGCTGACATGTTCGTGCTTACGCCATGGGAACTGCTTTTCTGGTTTATGGCCTTTGGCAGTGCGTCGTTAGCAATTCACGAGCTTGGACATTCGATGGTTGCCCGCTGGTGTGGCGTGCAAACCATCGGGTTTAGAGTTGGCGTGGGCCCAGGCATTCGCTGGACGACGTCCACTGGACTTGAGTTCAGTTTTGGACTCTATCCTCTGTCTGGGCGCGTGACCTACTCCGATCACTGGTACCACATTAGCGCCCTGGCAAGAGCTGCAATATCGGCCGGTGGCTGGTTCGCGGATACACTGATGTTTCTGGGTTTGCTTACTGCTCATGCAGTTGCAGACTTCCAATCGCCCCCAGCAAAACTGGCATTACTGATAAGCCTCATTCCAGTTCTAATTGGCCTAACGCCGCTTACCGGTGATGGTAGGGCGGTTGTCGGGAGTCTATGGGTGTGGGGTAGGTCGCGCTCGGCGTAGCTGAGGGGAGATGACCAGCGCCAGCAGCTGACGTCTTTCTTTGACCAGCGCCAGCGTCTGCAATCCCGGTGTGCGCCAGAAAGCAGCGCTAAATCCCTTCTACAGAAAAACCGCCCTTTTGGCGGTTTTTTTGTTTGAGCGAAATCATTTGAAGCCAGCCTGGCCAGGCGTGTAGCTGCTGCTCAGCTGCTGCGAAACGCAATCACGTCAGCGCCTTCTGCCAGGTACGTTTCAGGCTGAAATCGCGAGACCTTTGCCGATATGGCAGCGATGCGTTGTCCGGAGACACTGCTCTTGTCTGTGCACTCCAGGTACACCTGCCCACCTTTCGCGATTTCATCCAGAAGAGCGGATGCTTCGTCGAGTTGGCTTTCGCACTCGTTGTTGTGGTCATTGAGACGATAGTAAGCCTGTTCTTGTTCGGCTAATTTTGCCTTTGACCTCTCAAGGTCTGACTTGAGGCAGTGCGCAAACATTTCCGCCCCTTGGAGGCGATCAATCGCTTCGCAAACCTCGGTATCAGCGCAAAGGAGCTTCCGCAATGCGTCAAGGTTCCAATAGGTGCTGTAGTCACCCGCGTCAGCGTTCGGAGAGGAGCCAAGCAGCCGATCAATGCCAGTCTCAGGGCACAGGCTAGAAATAATCGTGACAGCCTCTGCGCGGCCTTGGGCACGGACTCGGCGGATGAGCGCCTGAATAGATTTGCTTTTTTTCATGCGCGGGTCGTTTCCGTGATGGACGCTGGAGCCACAAGGGCAGTCATTGCATTACGAAGAATGCGTTTCACCTCATCGGTATCACCGTCCTCCGAAAGGTAGGCGACGCTGTCGAGCTTGTTCAAAGCGAGCTGCATCGCATTCAGAGCCAGCGGCGCGGCGCTTATGGCACGAGTGCAGGTATCTGCGAGAAGCCGCTCCTGCGAAGGCTCAGCTGCACGGATGGTGAGAAACAAAACGTAGTCTTCGTCTGAGCTATCCATGCTCGGTACTTTCGCGAAGCTGTAGAGCTTGGAGTCCCCGACGCTCGTACGTTCTGCAACAGGAAATTCGATTGTTAGTGGCTTCAGGCTCATTGACGGTGTCCCTATCGGATTAAGCAGGCGCGATACCCGTGCCCTAGTACTGCCGAAGCCCGCTCAATCGACGGGCTGAAATTGCAGCGACATATCCTCGTTCAGCTCGCTAGTGGTAAGCGGTTGTTGAGTTCGATCAGCTTTTGGTCGTACTGCGCAATCAGGGCGCTGTATTCTTTCGACTGCCAGCTCTCAAGTCCTCCCGCCGCCATTGCATCCAAGCAGTACTTTCTCTGGCCTTGCACAGAGAGAATTTCGTCCGCAATAAGTTGCTGGTAGTGGTTCATCGCGCCGTTTCCTTGATTACTGGGCTGCTTGCTCTTGTGAGCGAAGCCCGGAGCAGTACGCCGGGCTTTTTCGTGTCGAAGACAGTTAGGCCTCTTCAGTTTCGGTAACCGGATTTTCGAGGGTCTCGCGGACGATGCAGCTGATGCTGTCACCGCACCCAGCGTAGATATTGGAGAGCTCACCTTTGCGATACATCTCAAGGGTCAGCGGGCGGCCTTTCAATTGATCGTCGTAGGTGACGGCCACCTGATTCAAGGTTTTAGTGATCGCCTCGTCGGAGTACTCGCGGCTGACGCTGATGTAATCAACGCCGCCGAAGGTGTTGCTCCATGGGGTAGGGGTCGACGTGGCCAAGTCCTGCATGGAGTCGAACGAGCCGATCTTGTAGCGGAGAGTGATTGCTTCGACTTCAGCCTTAGTCGGGCCGTCAGTCCAGCTGATGCAAACGCTGCCGTAGTGGCTTTTCCGGACACTGAACTTAACGCCTTTGAACGCGGCTTTCAGCTGTGTACGAATGTTCTTTGCGGCCAGCTTACCGCTCCAGCGGTCGTCGCCCTGCTCAAGGTCTTTGTACTGAGGATCGTTGCGCAGTTGTTTCAGGCCTTCAGCGAAGGCGAGGCGCTGCAACGATTCTTCACGAGCCTTTTCGTCGGCGCACTGCTCAGCATACTGAAGCGCTTTCTCGATGAAACCCGCGTCTACGACCTCGTCGTAGATCTGCCATTGAATGCCGCGAACGATGCATTCAGGGACGTTCGATTTGGAGCCATTGTCGAAGACGATATCGAAATCAGCCGAGCCACCCATGACGCCAACGCCATCGAAAAGACTCTTCACGGATGCTGGGGATTGCTTGCCGGATATGCCGTAGACGGTGCCAGTGCCGCAGTACCACAGAGCACAGTCGACGCGGGTACCGATAACTACGTTGGCGTTGTTGGTGGTCATTTCAGAAATCCCCAGTTGGTAAACATCATGGGGGTCATTGTAGTGTGAAATATACTTCACTGCAATAGGTGAATATCCATATTGATTAAATAAGCTGGCGATTTATCATCAATGTGGATTTGCTGGCACTTATGCTGGACGCGCCATGGTGCTGCTGGAGCATTCCGCGCCAGAAGATTGTGCCGCACCTGGGTGATGACGCACCGTTCTTTCCTGTGTGGGGTCTGGGCTCGTAAAGTGCTGGCGTCCCAGCCAATTGATGCAACGGGTGTCCATGTACCCATTTAGCAGGCGCTTGCCGTGGTAAACCAGCTGAGGGTTATGGAGAGGGGAGACCGGGTTGGCGCATCTCCACACCTGACGGCAGAATAGCTGCGTGCTACCTGGTGCTTGGCGGCTTATGGAGTTTGGCCCGCAGACCGTTGCTAGAACTGGCTATCCCGCTGATGGTGTGAGGGGGTGTCCGTGATTTGAAACAAGTTGACTTTCGGGAAATATATTTCTTTACGTTGTGAGAAGTATATTTCATACTGTGCCCCATCGAAACGAGCGACAACTTGGAGGCAGTGCATGGCAACCATCACGAAGTTCACGAAAATCACCGGCTGGAAAGAGCGTGAGGAAATTCAAGCGCTCGGTGATATTTCGGGCATGGTTGCTGAGCCCGTCATTCCAACAATTCTGTCCGGTCGTTCGGCTATCGTGTACGGGTGGTTCGATGAAGCCACTGGTAACGGTTTTGAAATGACTGAAATCACCCTTCACAGCTTCGAAGTGTAGCCAAGGGAAAGGATACGGCACTCACTCCGACCACTCTGAACAACGGCCTGAAGGTCGCTCACCACCTGTCCCATCAGAGTTGATTCATGACCGGGTAGGGATTCCAGTCGGCCGCACCGCATACGTTACGGTTCATGGGTTGATCAGGTGGAGGGAGAAATTTTCCGCGACGATGGTTGTCCGGCGAGCCAGCTTCTCATGCGTTTCAATGGGCTCAAATAATCAGCCTACCTTCGTGCGGGTTCAACGTTAGCAGCGCCAACTCAGCAGGCCAATTTGGCGCTGCTGAAGCATCGCGCGCGTGAAGACATTGCCGAAGGCTAGGGGGCCACACCTTCATCCCATACATGCGTGCTAGGGCCGTCTGGCCCCGCCTTCCTGTCAGCGACCCACTGCGGGTACTCATCCCCCAACAGCACACGACACATCTGGTCGATTACCCAGGCTTGATGGTGGCTTTCAGGGATCTGGCCAAAACGACATGCAATCTGAAGGGCTTGGTCACGCCGTTGAATGGCGTCTGTCGGTTGCTCGCTCATGGATTACAGCTCACCAGGTTGTTGTTTAAGTGAAGGGTTTCGAATCGCCTCGATCCTCGCTGCTATGTTACCTATGTAAAGAGTTGGCTTGGTCACGGGCGGAGTGCTGTCGCTCTGCGGCGGCTTGATGATCGACGTGATTATCATGCGCGCGTATCCACGATCTTCTTTCCTGAGATCGGGGGACGCTTCGAGCGCTTGCGTATCGATCTCCATTCGAATGAATTTCGCGGCACGCTTCCACCAGGCACCGCTTTCAACGGAGGAGTGGTATGTGTCGATTTTCTGTACGTCTAGACCAAGGTCATCGAAGTACCCCTTGAGCTGCTCTATGCGGAGCTCCAGCTCGGTTGCGCGCAACTGTAGCTGCCCCTCACGTTCCAGGTGTCTGCTTTGCTGAAGAAGCATTACTTTGTTGCAATCCTCCAATGATTTTTCGGCTGCGGCTCGCAACCCTTGCAACACGGCGACGCGCTCTTGCAGGTCGGCAGTTTCTTGTTTGAGCCGGGCGTTTTTTTTGTTGCGCGAAAACCACATGGTTTCGGTTCCTCGATTACCTGGTTGGCACAATGGAATAAAAAGTTTGGTGCAGGCATCAAGCGCCAGCCCGCGCGGGTCTTGCGCCGAGTCCGCTTCATTCAGGTTTATGTGGGGGGCGGCCTAGACTGGCGCAGGTACTGAGGTAGTCATCAACTGCCTCTTCAAATGCTGCTTGAAGATCTTGTTCAGACTCGGCGTGGAACCCCACGACATCTGCAATGCCAACGAGATGGCCAACAAACAGGCCGTCTTCCTCGCTGTATTCAGTTTGGGCGGCATACCCTTGGTAATTCATCACGCTCATGGGTGACTCCTGCTGCTCCGTAGCTTCTTGATAGCCTACCTTGTCTCTGCCGCACGCCACACCTGGTGCTGGCGCTTGGGGTGGCCCGCGAGCGCCAGCGCCGACCTGTTAGCGATCAGAAGTCGTTTGGTTTACACCAGCATTCAAGCCGACTTGCAGAACGACTCTCATGGCCGCTAATAGCCGTTGGCGTTCGTCTACGGACGTAGGTTGCGCAATCAGCCTCTGTTGAATCGTCTCTGCAAGTGCAGCGGCTACCATCTCCTCGGTGATAGAGGCTGCCAGTGCCTGCCTCGTGTGCTCCAGAGAATCGTAAGCTGTCTCCTGATCGGTGTTGACGTCACGAATGGTCTGGAGGTTGCCCGCAACAAAGCGCAGCTCGAAGCGCTCTCGCTTGGCGAGGGACTCGGTATAGGCAGAAATGTAAATCCGGCCAGAGAAGTGTGTGTCCTCGGGCGCTTCGAAGAAGTCAGGGTGTTCCCTAGCAAACTCCTCGTCGGGTGCCATCGATTTGCGCGTCAGTCGGCCTGCTGTGGTCACTTCGTATTGATCGCGCTGGCAATCCAGATCCTTGGTCTGATACTCAGTGCCCTGGTAACCGTTAGGCATGCGGTAGTTGAATCTGAGGGAATCGAACATGCCCATCTGGAGTTTCCTGTCTGCGTTGCTGAATGGGTAGAGCGACCCGGTCTGACGTTTGATTTCCCTCTGTGAGCCTGGCTCTCGCGGGCAATCGGTACTCCGGTCGCTCTCCTACGCAGCCCGTGAGACTGCAAGTGCAGCGGTAAGAGGTTTACTCATCATCCCGCGCAGTGAAATCGAGGAGGATTCGGATTATGTTTCCTGCCTCGTCGCGCTCTGCGTAAACGCTGTATCGATCATCGCCTTCGGCCACATGAACCGAAATACCTAAGCCCGCGACGGTGCCTACGCTCTCTGGTAGGTTGGAGGCGAGGCAACAGTTGTTGTAGCTGAGGTTAGGGCCAGGTAAGGCGTGTTCCCGAATCCATTCGCCACCCTCAATCAGCTCTTCCATTGACTGACCATAGGGGGCGATCAACTCGGAAAAGCTGGTGAAGTCTTCCGGATACTGCAAGACAGCATCGGTCGTCGTGCACCGGTAGACGCGCCGGTTTGCGTTGGGCTCGTCCTTCCACTGTGCGTCGATGTAGCACGGATCTATGAGCAGGACTTGGCCGGACTCAACATCTACTTCGCCGACCTTGTGGAAGGTTGCGCCGTGCGGGAGGGTGAGTAATTCAGTGTTGGTGGCCATCGGCTTTTTCCTGCTATCGGTGCTTACGCGCAAGACGTTCATTTTCCCGCTTGGCTGGCAGGTACAAGGTGTATCGGTAACATAGCGCCGCGACAACGACCAAGAGTGCGGCAAGGCTAAAAGTAACCTTGCCCGGATTGTTGTAGGCCATGACGGCGAATACAACGAGCATGGCCAGAGCAACAATGGATGAAGTGATTGCGAGAATCTTCGCCCTTTTGTTGTTGCTGCGGAGAATCACTTCGAGTTGTTCGTTATTCATCTTCGGTTCCGTGTAGCCGGGCATGTCTGTGGCATGCCCGGAGGTGAGAGCGCTTACTGAACCGTCGCAGGGGCTTGGAACATGTCGGTTTGTTCCTCGTTCACGTTCTTAGCGCCAGCTGCATTCTCTTCGTCGCCTTCGGTGGCTCCGCCTTTCTGGGCATGCTCAACTGCGGCTTGCTTGTCGAGCAGCGCCAGCAGCTCTTTAACCTTGGAGGCGGGCAGTTCCATCGACAAGATCGGATCTGGGCCTTCCTCACCAGCGCCATTCGTTGCATTGGCATCAACAGTGGCAGACAGCGAATTCAACATTTGCTCATCCAGCGCCGCGCGCAGGGTGTGGGAAATGCCAACCAGATTGGAGAGCGACGTGCTGACCTCCTTGATGCGCAGCTTTGGAACGGTGCTGGTGCCGGGTGCCGGTGCAGCGCGGTGCTTCTTGGTGGCTTTCGCAGCGCCTACTAACTCAGCGTTCTTGACCATCTCAAGGATGACTTCAAGGTGGCTGCGGCCGCCCAGACGCTCTTCCCGTACAGCGTCGATCACTTCAGTCGCCGACACACGCTCACTACGCACCAGCTCCTTGGCTTCGTTCTCAGCCACAGCGAGGAGCAGGTTCTGCTCCACATGACCTTCTGAACGCGTCTTCTTGCCGTTGCCGCTGATGCGCTTCGCGATCTGGCCAATGGTGAACTTCTGACGGCTCAGCACCAGATAAGCTTCGGCGCGGGATACCGGGTCAACATCGAGCGAGTTCTCGGTGTTCAGCATCAGGAAGATGGCATCGGCGGAGTTGCCCTCGAACTCCTCAACCGACAGGCCCTGCATAGTGCAGCCCATCTCAATTGCCAACTTACTGGCCAGCGCCCGGTGGAAGCCGTGACGAACACGTACGCGCTCTTCACCGTCAACCGTTACGTGGATGGGTGGGAACACATCACCGCGCAACATCGCTTCGGCGTACTCACGCACGGTGTCGTAGTTGATCGGGCGAATGTTCTCTTCGACCGGGATGTACAGATGATCCGGGTGAATGATGTGAGCGCGATCACGAACGATCTTTGGGTGCTTCGGATCAAGCTTGTTCTTGGCTGCCCATTTTTCCTGCAAGCCGCGCAGGGAAGTAACTTTCTTTTCAGGCTTCTGTTCCATGTTGCCTCCTCAGGCGCATTGCAGTTTGTGGCTGGTGGAGCCGGGCCGGATCGGCTGGCTGCTGAATATGGTGTTATCTTATTGTTAAATCCGGCGCCGCGCAAGTGGGTATTGTCAGAATGGTGGAAATAGATGCTATATAATCGACAATATGGAGAATTCGCAGTGCTAAAGGGCGCGTGGGAGACGGCGCCGCTCAGCCGGGCTAAAGGTAAAGGATTAAATTCGAGATTGGAAACATATTTCATTGCCTAAGCTGGCGCGCCCGACCCGGAAACGCCCATGCCTACGACCACCTGGTAGCAGGCGGCAAGCCGGTTAAGGCTTCTCATCTCTAGCGCCAGCGGGGGAGGGGATAGATGGCTATTAGCAAGGCTGTACACCCTGGCGATTGTTGGAAAACCGTAGCCTTCCAATCAGCCAGCGCATCACATATCAACTATTTTTCGGCTGGTGCCGCGTTGGCCCGCCAATGGGGGAGGCCTACTACAGCGCTGGGGCGTGCAACGGCTCAACCTGGGCAAATCCGCGCCAGCAACGTTTTCACTTTGTGGCCACAACGGCAATGCCCAGAGAACAGGGTATGTAGTGAGCGTGTTGTTTCAGCTGGTAATGATCAGGCGCGTCACCTGGTAGCGGAGGAGCCCCTCGATACCAGCTCAGGCGCGCTTACGGCTTCGCTTCTTCTCGGCGCATGCCGCCAGCTGTTCCAGCGCAAACTGGACTGTATAGCTAGCCTTTCGGTAGCTCTTCGACCCTTCGCTCAGGTAGTACCGCATCACCCGGTCAGTGAGGCCGAGTGCGGTCGCTGCGGCTTCCTGGGTCAGTCCAGCGGTCTCCAGAAGTCCACGCAAGTAGGTGGGGGACGGGTTGTGCAGTGACGCGTCTGGTTTACGAGGGTACATGTATTCAGTTCCATATCCAGAGCGAGCGGTGGATACCAGTTCGACGATGAGGCGGGCAGTTTCATCCGCTGGGTTCACGCACTTACTGCATCAGGGGTTTTCATCCACCTTCAGCAGTATATGCGCAGCGTAAATTAAACCCTTAGGGGCTGTGTATCCCATCCAGTTTTCCCCGCAGGGTCCACGCCTTAGCTAACGGATGGCCGGGGTCAGACCGAAGGCCTTCAAGGTCACTTCCGCCCGTGTAGTCGAGCAGGTCGAAGAGCACCTTTTTTAGCTCTTCGTTTTCCCGCTTCATGCTCTCGACATAAGCGCGGGTTGCCTCGAAGTTGGTCAATTTCTTAACCATGGTCTTCACCTCACTCGTCGAACAGGTCGCTGGAGAAATCAAGGATTTCGCCATCAGAAACACCATGCGCATCAATGAACGCCTGAGCGGCGGCAGCGTCCACAAAGCGTTTGGCGAAGCCGTATCGGCTGGATGTTTTTACAACGCCTTGCCAAAAGTCCGAGACGATCCCTGATTTTGTTTTGATCACCTTCGGGACAACGTGCTCTGGACGGCCGTTGAAGTTACGCATGAACTCCCGAGCTTCTTCGATAGTCACGCCTTCAATGAGGGTTACCCACTGACGATCAGTGGTCAGTACAACGACCCCATGAGTCGGACCGGCGTCCTTGTTGCTGAAGCAGACTGTTTCGCCGCTGCGCTTTCTCGCTGCGCCGGTTAGCTCCGCGTCCGACAGAGTATCGCGCAACTCTTGTTCAAATTCTTCGTTCTCAACGTGCAGCTTTTTGGACAGGGCTACAGCTTCGGATTGATCTACATCAGCGGCAACCACAACGCACTGCTCAGGATTTTTGTAGCTGCGCTTGACGTGGTTCAGAGCCTTACGAGCGGTGCTGTTTTTCAGCATGTCGATGCAGGTGCCGTTAAAGTAAATATTGAAAGTGGTCATGGCGTATCGCTCCGATTCTGTAGGGTGCCGCTCTATTTCTGCCGAGTTAAAAACTGCTGCGCTGGGCGGGTAGTGCTCAGGCCGTCCACTAACGGCGCGAGGCGATCAGGCCTTGCACTTCATCACAAGCTGCGCGCGCTGTTTTCCGCTCCATTCCAAACTGGTATTCCGGAGTTCCCGACTCATCAGCTAGTCGAGCAATACGAACGCCACCAGCCGCCCATTCGCCATGATAGTTGCCGACCTGCCACTTACCGCCAAGCAGAGGCTTAGGTGGCGCACCCACTAGTTTGTTCAGCTCTGCTACTGCTGCTATCAGATCCTTCAGGTCGTTCACTGTCTTGCTCCGCTGCTGGTGGGGTGCCGCTTCGTTCGGCTTGCCACCATAATAGGAACATATTTCCTATATTGGAACCCCTAAAGAGGGAAATATATTGCTTGATGTGGTGTGAAATATGTTTCATAATGCGCCCCATGAAGACGTTTCTTTCTAGCTACTTACCGGGGATCAGGAAATGGATATTGCTCAAGCCAAGCTCAAAGGTGTTGCGGGTTTCAAGGCCGGTCTAGGTTCGGCCCCGGCGCTGAACGGCCAGTTCACTATCGACGCATGCGCCTGCACTCAGGGCAACACAAAGCAGCTGATCAAGCTTCTGTCGGCCTACACCAATGGCTGGACGATCGCCATGCTCGCTGAGGGTTGCGATGACCCACAAATGCCTAGCGTGATCGAGCTGGCTCGAATCCAAAGCGCCGCCGCTTAAAACCATTTGCCCGAGGGTGAGCGCCAGCACAGCGCCCACCCTTCACCGTCTTGTTCCCAAAGCACCCACCGAGATTCCTCAGATGTCCAACACCCTCACGATTGAACTGACCACATTTAAAATTCGCGGCTCCGCAAATCTGATGTGCGGCTACACGGCAATGGATGCCCACAGCGATACCTTCTGCCGCGTGTCTTCTACTTGGGAAGGATTCAAGGCCGAATACCCTACGCTGAAGTCGCTTGTTGATCAGGTGATGGGGGAGGAGGCGTTCTCCTATCTCAATGCCGCCTACAGCGTCGAAGGCAATGTAATTGAGGTGGACGTCCTCGACGAAGTAGAAGCCCTGCTAACCAGCATCGTCGTTGTGGGCGGTGAAGGGATTTACTGAAAGCTTGGCGTTTAATCCACCTCGCCCGGCTCGCCGGGCACCACCTCGCTACGGAGCTATACCAATGCCTGCCAACCCACAGCAGAAGATTAAAGCCGCTGTAAAGCTCGCCCGCGAATGCAGTCGTGATAGCTGGCAGCATGCCAAGGACGCAAAGCAGGCTCTTGAGTTTCGCCGCATTTCTCGGGAGTGCATCGGGGACGCCCGAAGCTGGAAAATGGACTCCTGATGAGATCACGTGCAACACGCATTAGCCGCTCAACCTTAACGCCCACGCCCAGCACTAGCTGGGCAGAGGTCGTAGGGGAGGCGCGGTTTTCGCGTCCGCGAAACTGGTAGAACATCATGCCGTTGACATGGGATTTGGCTTTTCATTCCGGGATGTCAGCCCGAAGCGATCTGCGGGCTGCTGTAGATGAAGGCGTCGCGGTTGGCGTGGTTGCAACGCTGTTGGACGTTGTCAAAACCATTCTGGTGTTGCCCCGCCACCTGGACGCCGGGGGCGCTGTGTTCATCGACTCGGGTGCCTTCGCAGCCTTCCAGAAGGGGGATGTGGTGGACTGGATCAAGGTGTTTAGCGTGTATGAAAGTGTGCTGAACATGGCGGACAATACGGCTGGCTTGAGCATCGTTGCGCCAGACGTGATTGGAGATCAGACAGCAACGCTCGCCCTGTGGGAGGAGCACTCTGAACGCGTGAGTACTTGGGTCACTGCCGGAGCCCGCGTGATCGTGCCCTTGCAGCGTGGTGAGCTGTCAGCCGGTGTGATGCTGGCGCATGCTAAACGCATCTTTAAGACCGACCGCTTCTGTGCTGGCATTCCCTCGAACCTGGAGGCGATGAGCGCGGAGGACTGTTCGACGCTGCATCATCACGATTTCCATGTGCTGGGCCGTGTGATTATGACCGCTGAACTGGCCGTCAAGCTGCGAGCTCTATTGGCCAACAATCCCGGTGCTACCTATACGGCCGATGCGAATTGGATGCGATCCCGCATTCCGCAAATCAGCAGTGCGGCGCAGCGCTTGCGGCATGATCCCACGCGTAACCTTTTTGAGTCATCGCGGACTCGCGCGGTGCGAGCTGTCCTGCGCAACGATGCGTACCATTACAAACAAGCCTGACCGGTTTGTCGTTTCCTCTAAATCGATACGGAGTGAGATATGAAAAATTCCCACGGCTACAGCACTGGCCTGTCGAGCAAGCCCACAGAAAAACCTGGCAGGGGGATGATGTGGGTACAGACGAAAGGCGGCCCGCAGGATGGTCGGTGGGTACAGCGGCCCAAACAGTAACCGTCGTTTCTTCGCGCCAGCACGAGCTTCTGTGAGGGGCTCGTGCTTTTGTTTGGAATGTGTGCGAATAGGTGGACAGCTTGCTCGTGGGTGCACAAGACGGCTTGCGAATACAAAGGCGTCGAATGCCTCCGATTCTAGGAGCAGCACCAGGAACACCCAAGCCCCGGCCAAAAACCGGGGCTTAGGCCGTAGGAGAGGCGCGACTTCTGCGCCCGAGAAAAGGCAGGTGCCAAGAAATGGAAACGGACAACCCTCTGTATACGCTTGAAGACATACGCGCCGATCAGGAAGCGATTGATCGTGAAATGAAAGAGTTGAACGAGAAAAATCAGGCCGTACTCGATCAGGTAAAAGCGCTTGTTTCACCTGAGGCCTTTCAGCAGATCGAGGAAGCGCTTTCGGATTCCGAGTACACCTGCGATTACCAAATCGTTGGTCAGTCCGTTGGGCTTGCTCAAGATGACGGGTATGTCCTTGGTGACGTATTCGTCAATCAGACCACGAACGGTGGGATCAGTGGGGACGAGTATGCAGGTACGATCTGCATGCCGCTCACTGCTGGAAGCTACTTCCAGTTTTACTACACCTGTTGACGGGATTGACCATGGTGGGCTGTGGAGTGAAGGCAGGACGGCTCCGATAGGGCTTGCGAGCGGCGGACGACTGGAGGTGCTAGGCCGTAGCCTGCGAGGGGGCGCGTGCTTGTCGTTCGGGCAGACGGTTCTGTTGCTGGCGTCGCTTTGGTGGCCCTTTGAGCTCTTACTAACACTGCTCCAGGTGACACATCTAGAGGGAAATTACCGGGCCGTGATAGAGGTCGTTCTTAGGGCTGAAGCGCCCCCTGACTCGTGGACGGTGTGACCTCCTGACTGTTGAACACCTGGCTGAAGGTTGTTCTGCCGTCTTTCATAATCAGGAAACGGCCTTTGCATTTCACGCTGCCCGGATCGCCACTGGAAAACTCGCCTCGATCAATGGTCACGACGGTGAAGCCATGCTTCGCTGCGTTCACTTCTGCGCGGGCGCGGAGCAGGGCAATACATTCATCGAGTTCTGTTGTGCCGCCAGGTGCTGCGTACGCGGGCAGAGGCGAATATGCCTTTTTCACCGGTACGATGGTGATCTCACTCGCGACCAATTTGCAGACGGTGGCCATGTCAAAACCAGCTTGTAGCTCTGCATATCGTTGTTGTGCTTCAGGTGAGCCGTAGGCATAAGCCTCGCAAAGTGGTTTCACCTTTTGGGCATTGAGAGTTCTGGGCGGCGCAGACCCCATCTCCGCGTGAGCTCCCATACTTGCTATGAGGAACATCGCAAAAAATGCCACCTTCATACGAACCTCGCTGTTCACGCAACGCTAATGAAAGGCTGCCCGCTGGATGCTCGGTGGTATCTGCACCAACAACAGTAAGCGCTATCGATCAGCGCCTTTTTGTGTTGGCGGCGTCAATCGCTCACTGAAGCTTGGGGCCAAGCGTCCCCTCATCCAGCATTGCATACTCTGGGGCAGCTGCGCTTGTTGGCAGTACTTCGATATACGCAACTACTTCAGTCCGTGGATGGGTGGATGCCTTGTCGAATCGCTGCCCCTTGCGAACCGTGAACCAGTGACCTCTGACGCTGATGATGTACGTCTTACTTTCATCAAGCGTTGGTATAAAACTCTTCAAGGTCACCCGGTTATCTGGTCGCTTCATAGGCGTGATGTGATAACCCATTTCACGAAGGAGATACCAGCCAGCAATGCCGTGCATGCCCTTTTCGCTGTTCCATCCCTTCTGCTCAGCCAGTGACATCACAACCGAGAATTTTTCGCCGGTTGCGATATGGATAGCGTAGGGCACGCAGTCGCTCATAGCCTTTCCCTTGTACTGTCAGCTCGTCGCTGATTTTGCCTATTACGGTAGCGGTTGGCGGGTTTAACTCAGTTCGTATTATTGACCGGGGTGCCGTGTTGCTCCATCCACGCGCGCCGCTGTGCGCAGTACTCTTCAAAGTTCCCGAGTACTTTCCCAGTTGTATCGCCACAAAGGTGCGCTTTGGCAGCTTCGCTTACTTCCGGCATTTGCAAAGCCACCATTGTCTTTGTTGGTGGGTAGGTTGTTGGCCCAAAATCGATGCCCACAATCATTGGGATGCAGATGGCCAGAGCGCCAATCAATCCGCTGAACAAGCTCCAGCCCATGCTGATCCGCTTATTGGAAAAGTACGCAACTGAGAGCAGCACGCCGATGAAGACGACAAAAGTCTCCGCAAGGTGAATCCAAGTGGATATCGGCATGGTGATAATCAGTTGATACGACATTACGGCCTTATTTAACCAAGCTTCAGAGCCGGGCCCGACAAAGATACTCATCCTCTTTCCTTATTCGCCAAGTTCGACGTTCTAAAATTTGCCTGAGATGCCCGGACAGGTTGCCGGGCGGAGAGGGTTAAATGAGCTGGTTCTTGATATCACAAAGCACTTCAAGCGACTGCTCATCACCGGCTTTCGCCGCAGCGCCTTGCATTTTGGTGATCGCATCTAAGTCAGAGCAATTGTACGCGGCCTGCACCTGGGCAATCGCGATGATTGCGGTTTCAGGGGTAAGGGTCGTTTTGCCAAGCTCCATTTGCAGCTCCTCATGAGGGACATTTCAATGAGGCTATTTTACTTCATCCGCCAATATTTGATAGCTCAATAAGGGAAATATACTTCTTGGCATGGTATGAAATATAGTTCATACTATCACCTACAAAATGAGCTCAGGTTAAAGTCATGCATCCAAGCATCGGTCAACTCAATAGCGGCAAATTCTACGCGTATCTGCATGGGTACCATAATGAACCGACCTTCCGGGAAAGCGTGGCTGCACTGGAAGCATTGCTGGCCGGTGAGCCTGAGCCCGTAGCTGTTGTAGTAGTCCAGAAGATTGCTCGCCCGGTAAGCAAGACCTATGACGTGGCGGTCACCTTCCAGCACCCGGCATGGAACATGGTTGATGGCATCCAGTACAAGGGCATTCCGGCGCAATGCAAATCCGAGGCGAACGATATTGCGCGCAGTAAAGCCGAGCGTGATGGTCAGCTAGGCTGGGGGCAGGGACGAGTAACTTTCAAGGCGACTGAAGTCTGAGCGATCCGCCCGGTTCGCCGGGCGTTACTGGAGAAACATGGAATGAGTGAGCAGCTGATCGACGTTAAAGAGATTGCCATTCAACCCGGCCACTGCCGTGGCGGCTTGATTTGGCTGGTGACCGAATTCAACGAGTACAACGCAAAGCCGGGGCATAGCGCAAAGTTGATTGGCGTTATCCGCCATGGTCGTCAGATTGTGCAGATGATCGCTTTTCAGAATTCCTGAAAACCGCCCACATCAAGCCGCTCAATTGGGGCTTGGCTGTGACAGAAACACAACGAACATTAGAGCTCGGCGAGATGACCAACTTCAATCGCATGACCATTCGCGCTTACAGCTCACAGTTCCAAGTTTTCAAGATGAAACCTCAGCAAATCGGCGGCTGGTCGACCGACATGGCTGCAAAGAAATTCAGCTGGTCGGTTAGTCGTGTTGCGGCGGCGCGCTTCACCGGTAGCTACCCCGAATGCTCTAAGTTCATCAGTGAGCAGGGTGCCGAATTCATGAGCGAGCACGCCATAGCCTGCTAGCCAAACCCGCCCACCTAGCCCCCCTTAATTGGGGGTTTTGCAGTACCAGAAACACAACGAAGAATGGAGCAAGTCGAGATGGCTTTCGCAATCAAACGCACCTACGGTAAGAACCACGACTACCTCCACGCGTGGTGCGAACAATGGGGAACCTCCTGCATGGGGTCGATCAAGAAGGCACTGATCTTCGCATCCAAATCTGACGCCGATGAGGCAGCTGTCAAGGCTCAGCGAGTGTGCAAAGGGTTTGACGGCCTCCCCGCAAAAGGGATCACGTTCTCAGCCGTTCCTGCGTAGCCAACCCCGGCCACCTAAGCCCCTTGATTGGGGCATTGCCAGTACCAAAAATCAAAGAGACGCGCCATGACCATCCTCGCCAGCACGCCAGACCAGATCGATAGCCTGATAGCAGCCGGTGCGCTCTTTGTGGCAAATCATTCCGGAGGCAAGGACTCACAGGCGCAGCTAATCCGCCTATTGGAGCGGGTGCCAGCCTCACAGATGATCGTGGTGCACGCGTCGCTCGGCGCAATGGAGTGGCCTGGGGCGATGGAGCTGGCCCGTGATCAGGCAGCCGCTGCAAGTCTGCCTTTCATCGTGGCCACCGCCACCAAGACCCTCCTCGAAATGGTAGAGCGCCGGTATAAAGGCCGCCCCGAAGTCCCTAGCTGGCCATCTGCGACAACACGCCAATGCACCAGCGACCTCAAGCGCGGGCCCATCCAGCGCGAAGTGCGACGCTATGCCAAGGCCAACGGCTACAAGACCATCGTTAACTGTCTCGGCCTGCGCGCCCAAGAGTCGCCAGGTCGCGCAAGGCGTAAGGAATTCAGCCAGATGGGGATCAGCAACAGCGTCAACACCTGGTACGAATGGCTGCCTGTTCACGAGCTTTCCACTGTCGAGATATTCGACACCATCGCGCTGGCCGGGCAGAAGCCGCACTACGCCTATGCGCTGGGCAATGACCGCCTGAGCTGTGTGTTTTGCATCATGGCCAGCAAGAAAGATTTGCGCACAGGGGCCAAGCACAACCCCGAGCTGCTCGACCAGTACGCAGCCCTAGAGCAACGTACCGGCTACACCATGCACATGAGCCGCATTCCCTTGATAGAGCTGGTGGCCTGACATGATGAGGGTTTGCGCACAAAACGCGGTGAATGGCGAATTCACCCTGTGTGGTGATGCCTTCGACGCGTTCGTCACGGGTGATGCTGAGGAAGAGCACAACTGCGCTGGGCGCGGTGAGGTCGTTACATGCCACAAATGCTGCCACATCATTCAGGACATCCGCGATATGCGGTACCGGCTCAAGCCGCGCGCCGAGTAACCCTTGAAGATCTAAGGATCTAGGCTGGCTGGTACCGACGTTCACGCCATACCCACGCCCCCATCACATCCATGGATTCATAGCATGAAGCTAACTGCCGAGAATGCGCCTCATCGTCTCCAGTGCTCGCATCACCTGGGTAGCAATGTTCGCCACTACACAATGCCGTGCCACATCCTGAAGAGAACACCCAGCGGTCGCCTCAAGGTGCTGGTGTTTGGTGAGCTGTACTGGAAGGGGCGCAATCACATATCGAAAGTTCGGTATGTCGAGGCAGACAGGGTTGAGTTGATGTCGCCCACAGTACCCGATGCGCGTTCGTAGGGCCTGCCGCGTCGGGCGTCCAAGCGGCTGGTTCTGTTGGTGACAGATTGCGAATCCGATTGGTCATCGCGGTGCGATCACCAGGCAGCACAGCGATCTCTATTGTCTGCGTTCTGCGCTTCTTGTTGAGTGCCGGAACCACTGCGCACTAAGGCAAATGGCCGCCAGTGGGACGTAGCGTAAATGGCCCTATTTGCGGGAAATATACTTCTTGATTTACAGTGAAATATAGTTCACCATTAGCGCCACTTAACCAATCGTGGTGATCAGTCATGAACGCACAGCTTAACCACTCCAGTGTTGCCCAGATTACCCGTCACCCGGTCGCGCACCACACGCAACCTGGTGTGCCAGATAAGACCGTGCTCACTCAGGCTGAGCGAACTTTTCGCGCCGCTGGTTTTGATCCTTCTCAGCCGCTTGATGGCATGCTGGCTGCTGGTGGGGCGCTGTGGATTGAAGCCCAGAAGATCGGCGCTACGTTCGATCAGGATCAACGGGCAATCGTCTTCCGGGACACCTCGAAAATTCTCTTTCAAAGCAATTCGGGAAGCCTGCTCCATACCACCTATACACCGGTCGCAATCGATCCTGTCCGCTTCAATGTTCGCTTGGCCCGACACTGTTCGTTGGCTGCTCGGCGCATGAAGCGGCAAGAAAGCCCAAGCCTTGCTCAGTCCTTCCGTGCAGCGCGCGCCCTGTGCATGCTAGAGGCTCGGGCGGCGCGCCAACGCCTACAGGTGGCTCAACCTCACTAAGTCGGCGCCAGCAGAGCTAACGGCCGTATCAGTTCACTACCGTCCGGGGATGCCATGGATAGTCTCGTCATTACTACTGAGGTTTATGCAAAGTTACCGACCAGATTCAACATGGTCGGCCAGTCATTGCCTCAAGAAGTCCGGATCACGGCCGAGGTTGTAAGCCACGGTCTGGCGAAACGGTTGCATGCCTACGCGTTTGACCGTCTGCGTCAAGCCGGTTTGGATAAGGCTGTCGAAGGATTTGAGGTTGTGGTCAGTACTAATGACGCTGAAGATCCGCCAACAGGGCGCATGTATGCGGTGAGCTGGGTAAACAAGCAGCGGGCCTTTATCGCTGTTGTTGGAATTCTGACTCGCCATGGGTGGCCGAGCATCGATCATGGATTGAGTATTGGGGAGCATGCATGACCAATCGCACACAAAAGGCGTTCGTAGCGCACGAGACACTGTGGCAGCTACATGGGCTTGCCAAGGACGCAGGGCAAATCACGCTCGCGCACCAGATCTCAGATCTGATTGCTGCGTCTACTGATCAACCCTGCTACTCGGAAGCCGAGTTGCGGGCCGCGCACGCTAATGGATTCAAAGCTGGCGCTCAGCAGCTGCTCAATCGAGATGAGCCCCCTGTGTGTTCTCTTTACCATGGCGAGCCGGGCAAGGCAGCGCTCTTGCTTGTGGGTGAGCCAGAGCCGAGCGGTGAAGGCTGGACAGCGTTGAAGCACTGGCCGGTTGTAAAGGTGCTCGATGTTCCCTCGCAAGGGGTGAGCGTTGAGGATCTGCTGGAAGTCGGTACGCGCTTTCCGGATCGTCACACCATTTACGCCGAGGTGCTGAAGCGCCCAGGCAATCGCCGAACCTCGATTGAGAACGTCGATGACGTGGTTGAGGCCCTCTCATCCCTGACTGGAGGCAAGTAACTATGGCCCCCGCCGACAAATTCGTTGTAACTCGGGCACAGCTGGAGCGCTGGCAGAAAGAAGCGCTGGGGTGGAAAACGCCAAGCATTGGTGTCGAGATCATGCATGTCCTCGATCAGTGTGTTCATCCCTCCCAAGCCGTTGGTTCCGCCTGCGGTGTGCAAATGGTCAGCTGTCCAGAATGCAACCATCAATGGGATCATTTTTTTGAATGCGGCAACGCCCACGCGCCAGCGCCTCAATCATCCATTGATACAGAGGAGTCGCGCTCATGAAGAGATCGGAGATTCGTGTGGGTGGGTTCTACACCGATGGCAAGCAAGGACTTCGAGAGGTGATCGAGGAGGGCTCCCACCTGAACACCTACAAGGCGAGCAATGACGACTGCCTGCGCTACCGCGTACACACCTCGGGGAAGCTCCCGGATGTCAGTACTTCCTCCAACATGACGCGTGCGGGGTTCTCCACCTGGGCGAAAGAAGAAGTCCCTGCCGACGAAGTGGCGGAATTCAAACTGTTTCATGACGCGGGGCGAATTGAAAAGCGCCTGACCACGCTCCAGCGTGGATTCATGGAAACCTTTGACGTGTTCACAGGCCCAGAGACTTTGGTGGAGTGCCCCCGATCTGAGTTTCGTGTTGCGACGGTGCTGAAGGAAAAAGGCGTGATTGAAACCATTCCTAGCAGCCTTCAGAAGCACCAGATGCATTTCCAGGTTGCACTGTCCGTGCTGGGAGAGAAAGTTCTTCGGTGCGTTCATTCCAATGACTGACTCTCATAAGGCATGCTCAGTAGTGAGGCGAAGTATCCTCCGAAGCCCGGTGCTTTACCGCTGGCTGCCGAGCTGGCGCAATGCCGTAACGATCTGCCTGAGTGCTCTCGTTGCCATGTACCTGAAGAAGACCGCACCTGGTGCAAATCTGACTACGGCAGTCGTCGCGTTGACTGCATTTCTCTCTGTTTCTTTGGCCTACGCGCGGGTGCGGCTGTTCCCTTTGCGAGCGTACTGGATTGGGGGAGATGTAGTTGCAGCCCACACGCCTGAGCAAGCATTGCAAGTTGCTTTTGATGAGCTTGGCGAGGAACTGGGCGAGGGCGCACCAGTAACGCTGAGCAATGTCCTGCCGGTGGGTGACAAAGAACTGGACGCGCCAATGCAAACGGATGACGGTGCCGACGCGACAACCTTGCGGGAAGATCTTCAAGCCGCTAGTAGGCCGAGATACCTCGCCTACTGTCCAAAAGATTAGCGCCAGCACCCGAGCATTTAGTCGCCCGCAAACCTTCATCAGCCAACATTACAAGTATTGGATTTATGACTACCAACTCCCTCATGCCACTTACCAAGCCAGTGGTTAACGAAAAGGCTTGGCTGATTTCCCTGCTGGTTGGAAACCTGGCACTCATTGGTCTCTTCATAACTTATTTTTCAGAGCTGGCGCATCCTGGCCTTCTGATGTTGGGCTTGGCTTCAGCTCATATCGCAAGAGTTTTCCTGATCTACTGGGACGACTGTGTGCTTGCGCCTCACAAAACTGTAGGGCTGGTCACGTTGACGACCTTGCTAGGGGCAGTCTTTGCGATATTTGCCCGTCCAGAGTTCGTTTCCATTATCCACCAGATGGCGGCCGATCCGCAGATCAAAGAACACTTCCTCGGTGAGTATGTGTTGGCCCTCAACAACAAGATCGTAGGCTACGGCGGCTTTTGGTTTATGGGCTATTTCTTCGCCCACTGGACGTTGCATTTTGTTGCAAGGCGCATCCCAGTATTAGCATTCCCCAAAACGAAGCTGGACCTTTTCAGTGCGTTCTATGACGCGGCTGGCCACACGTTGAAATTTGAGACGCTGATGGTGGTAGAGACGGTCGCACAAGGGTACCTGGAAGAATCCAAGGCCGGGCCTTACGTAGCACAATTGGCCGGCGAATAGCGCAGGCCAAAAGCACCAAGGAATGCAATACCGTCAGGTTTAAAGCCAATTTCAAATTACTTTGCTCAGGAGATCGCCAATGGAAAGTACGCAGCACACTCAGGGTGGGCTTAATTGCCTACCAGGTACCCAAGGCCATGGACTTGGCGAAAGCACTCCATCACAGCTCATGGCGTACCAGGTTGGCGAAAATGACATCGTGGCTCACTTCTCTCCTGAGGAGGCGAAAGCATTCATGGTCAAGCATTACGACTACCCGGCCGATGATGAAGAGGGTATCAACGACGTCGAGCTGGTGAGCGACGCGGATCTTGACGCGGAGATGCGGGACGAAGATGGGCAGGTAGCCACGAACCTACGCACCGACCTCGCCGCTGCAACGGAACCGTGCCATCTGCACGGCTGGGAATGAGTGCAGAGGGGTGGGCGCGGTGAGTCGTCTTAAGCGCTTGCTGTTAAACTCGCTAGCGCACGGTAGTCAGAACTGATCGATGGCTTGACGGGAAATATATTGCTTGATCGGTAGTGAAGTATATTTCATAGTAGGTCATCGAATAAAAGAGCGCCCGCGACTTGGTTCCGATATCGGTTCGAATTAGCGATTAATGAATCGCCGAAAAGCGCGGGTTCCGGGGTCGGGTCAGCAGAAGGGCGAAACTTTTCGCGTCCAGGAAAGGAAGGAGTGGTGATATGAACGACAAGCGTGAGAGCAATCCAACGTCTACTGACCGTGAAAAGGCAGAGCCAGTATCAATTGTGCTCAAAGGTGGGCAGGCAAAAACATCGACTGCATCCAAAGTAATGTCGGATTACCTTGCGGAAACTGCTAATCGCACAGAGCCCTCTAAACCGTCTAAATAGTTTAGAAACATACGCCGCTTCCGCCCAATCCTTTTGGGCGGTGGCATTTTTTGCTCCAGTTCGGCGAACGATATTGCTTTAAAGATCGTGAATTATATTTCACGATTAAAATGGGAGGACGCTTATGTGGCGTCATTAATCAGGAGTTCATGCAATGTGTAAATTTACCAAGGAAGCGTTTTTCGCGGTTGCTCTGCTGAGCCTGTCCGCTTTGGCGCAGGCCGAATCGGGGCTTCTTACAGAGCGGGACGAATGCGTCTCCAACTTGCGCGGTATTGCAGACGCTGACGCTGCGCCGTTGGGTTACAACGTCTTGAGGATAGACCAGGGTGAATATGCCGCCCTGCCTAAGGGTGGTGTGAAATGTTCAGCCCAGTTCCAGCTCGGAAAAAACGGGGAAAGTGCATTGAGCCGTGTTTACTCAGGGGAAGTTTACCCACGTCAAGACTCAAAAAAGGATTGATGCAAGCGCATCTACCGGCCTCGCTTTATGCGGGGCTACAGATATAGGGAGTAGATTTTGATGATGAAAAAATGGTGTCTGATGGCATCCATGCTGTTTACGGCTGAGGCAAGTGCTTATGACGTACCAGCTGATTTCAGCGCCGTAGCAGATCAGTACGTAAAATCAGACGTAAGTTGCGATTATGGGAAGGCAATAGTTGCGGGCCGGAGTCGTATCGGCGGCATTGACGTAATTACCCACGAGCCAATCCTCGCCCGACAGGCTGGCAGCACTAATGCTGTTGCGATCAGCTGTGATGGGCATGGAGGGTACATGTTGAACGATGCGGTGCTCACTAACGTGGAGCTGGCGACGTATGCAATGGGGTTCCCGAGGGAAGGGCAAGTCTCTGAAGAAGTCCAGGCGTTGACGCTGGCGGACGCCATTCCAGTTGAACGTGGCTTAACGCTGAGTGACTCAAAAGGGTGTGCGTGGTTTGTGGCCGAGGTTGACCACGTGCTGAAGATCATTCGTCCTCACAACCCGAATGGCAGTCCGATCTGCGCAAAGGTTTCTAAAGCGAAGTAATTGGTGGGTAGCATAAGACTGAGGGTGAGATGAGCCGAAGATTGCAGATCGTTTTAATCGTTATAGCCCTCGTGGCAATGTTTGGTATCCCTCTAGGAGTCCTCACTACTTTGAAGAGCGCTTGGTCGACCTGGGAAGAATGCCATATACCAAAAGACCAAGAGCGGTATGAGGACTGCAAGAAGCGAGTCAGCAGTGAACGCTGGTGGTGAGCATCATTTGATGTCCTGGTGAATCTGCCCAGCCAATAAGTCGAGGCCAAGCCGCCGACGTTTCACCATTCCCAGTGTGGGATTTATCAAGGAACTATGTGATGAACGCCAACGACTGCGACCGTATTGCCTACATCCTGGCTGAAACAGATGCATCTGAGGAACTCTGCGAGAAGTTCTTTGAACTCGACCCGCGTATTCAAGATGACTGGGACGCTTACACCGTGGTCATAAGTCGGGGGAAGAAAGCTCAAGAGCGATTCAAGGAACTGATGGAAGCTGACTTCGGCCCTGACTGGAGCATTACGAAATCAGCTCAGCCCTTGGCGAGGGCGCGCATGGAGTTAGCGCTACGTGAAGTTTACGGTGATGATTATCACCCTTCACTGCTCAACCGTTGATGGGGGCGGCCAGGCATTCCGGCCGCGCGAAGTGATTGACGCTATCTCCTTCACATACCTGGCCCGCGAAGCTTCACAGACGGTTCTTCGCTCTTCCCGACCAGCCCAGCACCTATCGCCGCCAAAGCCTCCCGAGATCGGGTTATAAAGCTCAGCCCGTCACCTTTGTGTTCAGCCTTAGGGGTTACCTCGATCTGGGCAGCGGCTCCTGAGGCTCCTCGGCCGCTGATAAGCCCATTGGCTGCCATTATCTTGAGCTCGCCCTGTACGCGCGCTTCAAGAGCCGTCAGCGAGAAGGGTGGCTTCTGTGGAGTTGCCCCGCGCAATGCGGTGATCATCTCAAGGCCTTCCTTAAACGATCCCGTTTGCGATGCGCCGTAAAGCACAACGGCAAGATCAGAGCGTAACTCTCGAACGCTGGATTCGTAGTAGACGGACAGCGGCTGGTCATCAAGCGCCAGCACTGTGTTGGGTTGGCAGTGGGTCAGCTCGTGAATCATCGTCGCCACGTCACTGACACCACCAGAAGAGACATACAGACTGTCGCTATAATCGACATAGTTTGCATGCTCGCCGCTCGCCGATGTTTTCCTCGAAAGACCAACTGCCAGGACGATGCATACAGACTCCGATTCAGCGCTGTGTGTCGCGTAGGCCACGCCGTCAGGCGAGCCTTCATACAAGCTGTGACCAAAGTGCTCGGCCGACACCGTACCGAGTGTATCGCCGCTGAATTGGCCCTCAAGAGGCGTAGCCTTGAGAGGGCTTGGCAAGCTGGAAATGAACTGGTCGAGAACACCAGATGTGGAAGACGCAACACGGATGTTTTTCAAGCTCGGGTCAAGCATCGCCTGTAACGCGAGAGAGTTGCCGTCTACTGCGTACGCGACATTCTTGCCGTCACTGCTTGTGTGAATTTCTGCGGCTGAAGCATTGGTACTTGCACCGATGTAATTTACGCCATCCGCTCCAGCCAACGCAGCGTACTGGGCGGGAGTCGAGCAAGCTGTAAGAGCACCAATCGCAATCGGGATAATCACGGCTGCGGCAAAGTTTCGTAGCAGGCTTTTCTTTGACGAAAAAAGGGAAGTTTCACCACGCGAGAGAAAAGTAGAAATGTTCAGCATGCGCGCCACTCCAGAAGGATCGACTCAGGATCTTCTTGAGGACTTTTGCGCTGTATGACGAACAGTCCTTGCTCTCGGATTGTGTTCACGTGCTGCGACAGAACACCAGACAGGACAATCGTTTTCGAGGCCGTGACCAGCTCCACATCAAATGTTTGCGCAGAAGTGGCCCTAACTGAGGAATATCCCTCTTCGATCCACTCATCACCAGGCAGATGCAGAAGGGCGCAACTGTCCTTATCCCCATTGGGGCCTATGTGAAGCAGGAAGTCTGTCAGCGTCAACGTGGGCTTCATGGTCTTTCGCTCAGGAGTGATGTCGTACGGTATAGATCTACTATACCGAATATAATCCGCTGTCGAGGCTGCATGTTGGGGTTGAGCTCGGCTAGGACGACAGATGGATCAGCATAGGTGCGTCAAGGCGGGGGATGGATGGGTGAAAGTCCACCTATCCTGCTTTCTTTGGTCGCCAGACTGGCGCTGAGTTGGCCAGCGTCATAGATCTCTGATTTGTGAACCACGCATGCTTATCTATTAACGCGCCAGTATGCGCGGCCACACCGTAAGCAAGTCCTGCGTGTGAATAGCGGCTTGCATCTGCGCGCGCGTTTTCTACCAACGCCTGGATCAACTGATCCTCGAATCTAGTGGATGAGAAGTTGCCCAGCCATTGAGCTAGATCATCCTCGCTGACCAAATCAGGAACCGAGTCTTTGAGTTGGTTCGGAGCAAAAAAATACAAAATATCCTTCGCTGGCATCCAGACGATGTTTTTAACTGGGGAAGCCCAAAAACGCGGGGACGGGACGCCGTGTAGTAAACGATTGCATCGGGTGCCGCTATAGGATTTGTGCATATAAACGTCTAGACGGACCTCGTCTTTCCAGCTCCCGGCCTTCCTGAGTTCATATTGAGCCAATCTCACAATTTGATCTGTGTTGCTAGTCAACTTAGAGGCAGCACGCTCGATCAACATTGACTCAGTTTGCCCAAAACTACGCATCTTCATTTTTCCTTGAGCTGGTTACTACCCGAGCAGGGCGATGACCTGGTGCTTTGTCAGGCCCGCGCCGACGTCGTCGGTGCAGGTGTAAATTACTCGCTTGCCCGCGTCGTCAGTGATGACTCTGTGCCGCTCGTGGTGGGCGACTTGAGACTCGTCCAGCTCAAGCACCCGGTGAACGGTCCAAGTGCGTTTGTAGTGCAAAGGAACGTCACTCACGCGCTCGCGGTGTTGCTCCGCCAGCAGGCCGTTGCGGTAGATCATGTCCGGGCGGTTTAACAGCATGGGGACCTTTCCTCTGTTACAGCGTGGTCAGACGCTCATTGCTGGTCGCGTTGAATACTTCGCCCCAGTACACTCGCTCGCGACGGCTGATCAGTCCGCAGTTTTGCAGTTCGTTCACGGCGTCAAACGCGTGGTTGGCGTGCTCAGCCAACTGCTCCAGCGTGCTGCTTTCCTCAATTGAGGTCAGGCGATTGCCCAGGCTCGCAAGCTCTTTCGCTCGTTGATCTTCAAAGGTCATAATCGGATTCCGTTTCAGTTTCCCTGTCGGGAAAACAACGTCCTGGTAATGATTAAGTTGCTCAGTTTATGGGAACAACTTTTCCGCCTTCGATGCGACACTGCACCGTAGTACCGTCAGGATTGGTCGTTTTGCCATTCTTCTGGCAAAGGTGTTTGGCAGTGGGATCTGATGCGAGCTTCCACACGTTTTCGGGATCAACGCATGTCAACAATTTGCCGTCCTGCGCGCGCGCCATGCCACTCACATCGCGACACCCCTGCCTTTCAACAGCGGCATGAACTTGGACGCCTGTAATGTCCTCTGCCATCGCTCCAGCAGTTACGCTCGCCAGCGCGAGCAGCAAAACTATTTTCTTCATCATTTTTAGTTGACCTGTTTTCATATTTTTCGGGTGGAACAACCCGCTTTACCCAGGTCAGCCCGCCGTATGGCCTGTCTACGCGCGCCTGCACTTGGCAGTGCATTTATGGCGGTCCTTTCCTTTTTACTTCGATTCCTTGGAAGAGTCGGGCTTACGGGCTTCAGATTCGAGAAACTTGGCCATCGCCGCCATCGAATCGGAGGTCTTGCCTTGACCCCCGCGAGTAGCATGGTTGTGTTGTACTTGTTCATCACGTGGCTTGGTTGTCATTGCTCAATTCCTTAGGTGTAGACACTCAAAATGATGCCCTTCTACGTCCTCGGCCCTGCTTTTTGAGGGCAGGGCTGGGAGTGTTCCTCGTGCAGCAATACATGACCTGGTGCAGGCAAGTCACTGCCGGGCGGGCTTGAACTCCATGGGCATATCAAGGGCAGAAAATACCGGATGCGCAATGTAGAAAGTGGTGGCGCTTGTGCTCATGTCATTATCCCAGCAATCGTTATCACTATCCCATCCGCTTTCATCAAAATCGAACGCTTTTCCGAGCACCATCCCTGAGGGATGCGCCAGCAACGGGGCGGCACAAAGGTGATCATCAACAATCAGGGCAGCATTTTCATCGCCAATCTTCAATGCTTGGCCTGGATTGCCCACGAGAAGCGTTCGATACGAAGCCAAGGCTTTGGCGTACGTCATACGTTGAATTGCTAACTCCAGCTCGTCCGAATAGCCCCCGGCCTCCGCATTCGCACGAACAAACTCGTAGGCGTTCGCCATTTCGGATTCGCTAGCGCCGCCAGCCTCATGTTCGTGCAGTTCTTTTGCAATTTTGGCCACGTCGATATCGGTTCGTGCGGTGTGCATTTTGCTGCTCCTGCCGGTGTTTGATTGAGCATTTCAGATTCCTGATGGAGTGGGCTGGAATCGCACCCTATTGCCGCCCCTCGACCAAGGGGGAGGGGCGGCGGTGACCCTTAGGCCGTTAACTCTGTGATGAACCCAATCACGGAATCGACGGTTGGATCGGCAATCCCGTGGTACGAGTGGAAATGAAATTCTTGCTCTTCCTCGTCCCATTGGGCCAGTTGGTCCGCGTCGAACGACCAGCGCTCGCCACGGTGACAAAACTCAATCCAGCCATCCGAGCCTTCCGCCGCTTCAGCGTTGGCCAGAGCACCCTCGTGATTGTTCCCGTCTTCAGGTTGGCTCGCGCCACCAGCGTCTTGTTCGTCAAGCTCCTCAGATGTGTTGGCTGCGTCGATATCGGTATGTGCATTGTTCATTCGGATGCTCCTGCTGTTGCTTCGATGGCTTTAGCTGTTTGCCATTTGTGAATCCAAGTATGAAACATATTTCACATACGCACAATCTCATCAAGGGAAATATATTTCTTGACTGGCAGTGAAGTATATTTCACAATGGCGCATCAAAACGAAAAACGCGGAGTTCAGATTATGAGTACTCAGGTCAGCAGCAAAACCGATAGCCAAACCTCCATGTTCGGGGCCAGCGCCATCGAAGCCACTGTTAAAGCGTTGAAATTCCACTCGAATGAGTTGGCAGAGGCGCTGTCGTGGATCGAAGACCAGTCCAAAGCGGCACCGCTTGAAGCTGAGCTGCGCATCATCAGCGCTACGTTGGCCGCCATCAACCTTGAGTACGGGCCCGGCTACTTCGGCGCATAAACGGCGCTTTGCGGGCAGGGTGGGTATTGGGGCTCGGTGATCCGCTTGCTAGGGCGGCTGAGTTCCATCGTTTAGGCACTATCAAAGGTACATCGCGTGAGCAACACGACAGCTTCTATCATTCCAGAAATCGTTTTCCCCGTTGTCGTGACGCAAGCGCCAGCCCAAGCCTTACCTGGTCAGGCGGATCTCTTCGCCGTCGCTGAGCCGCTTTTGACGGTGCTCAGCTTTGGCGGTGGCCAAGATTCAACAGCATTGCTTGAGCTTTACATCAACGACGCGTCCTTCCGCGCTCGCTATGCACCTCGCGATTTTATGGTGGTGATGAGCGACACAGGGGATGAGTTCCCCGAGACCTACGCCCACGTCCAAAAGGTGCGCGAGCGCTGCGCCCTTCACGGGATTGAATTTAACTTCCTCACTGCTGATATGGGTTGGCATCAGGGCGATTGGACAAGCCTCCTGAACTTCTTCCAGGCAAAGAACACTATCGGCTCCAAGGCCTTCCCCAAAACGTGCACCGACCGCCTGAAATTGCAGCCGATCTATCGCTTTCTTGAGCACTGGTTGAGCAAGAAGTACGGCGTGCAATGCCACCACAAAAAGGGCATCCGCGAGTTCGCCATGATGCACGGGAAAATTCAGGTGATGATCGGTATCGCCAAGGGTGAGGAGCGGCGTGTTGCAGATCCGGCAAAGAATCCGAACCGGTGGTACCGGGACAGCATTCATAACATCTACCCCCTAATTGACTTGGGCATGGATCGCGCTGCTTGTCAGGCATACATCGCCGGGCAAGGCCTCCCAGTTCCGATTCCGTCCAACTGCCGCTCTTGCCCTTGGCTGAGCCTTGAGGAACTGGAATACCTCCGTCGCTTTCACGCTGAACATCTAGATGTCTGGGTGGGGCTGGAGGCGGCAAAACTTGAAAAGCATCGGGACAAAGAGGTTGTCCTTGTGCCTACGGCAACCGGCACCAAGACCGTCAATAAGAACTATGGCGTCTTCGGGACAATGCCTCTGCCAGTCAAGATCCGTGAGGCGAAGGAAAAGTTCGCCGACTGGAGTGATGAGCGTGTTCGTGAGTACCGGATGAGTCACGGGCATTGCGTGGCGACCGCGTACTGAGTTTTTGACCGCCAACATTTCTTCTACCACTCAGCCAGGCTCTATGCAGGGCCTGCAATTGCTCGGAGGCAACATGGGAAACGGAGACAAATTTTACTGCGTGACTGGTGACAAGCGGAGCTGGTCGAAAGAGCCGCTGTCCATTGCCGATCTGGAGGCGCGCGGATACACCGTTCAGGACGCGCGCCTAGTGGGCGATAAAGACCTTTTCTATGACGGCCGACTCGTCGCACACCTCTTCGCGTCGAAGGCCGCTGCGGCTCGCCACCTGCTGGCATAACTCGTTTGATCAGTGGTGGGCTCTGACCATGTCGAATCTTGAGAACAGTAAGCCTGCGGCCAGTTCAACACTGGCCGAGGCCCTTTCTTATGGAAAGCTGCCCGCACTGGAGCGCGCCATTGTGCGCGCCAGCATTGGCGGCGTGGATAGCTGTTTGATGGTTGGCAAAGATGCGCGCATCGCATCCGCACTGATCCTTAGGCGTGTCCGGCACTACTACCAGGTGGTCGGTTATACAGGGCCTGATTACGTGTTTGGGAAGGTTGACAGCGAGCACCCGGATGCTTTCAGCGCCAGCTATCAACACTGGAACCCTTACGACCGGTGTTGGCATCGTGAGCGCCTGTGTTATTCGCATCCCTTATGTGGTGCGCAGCGAGTGTTTCAGGAGGCTGGTTCAATGTGCCTGGAGACTGCTTGCGCGGTAGCAGTCCATGAGCTGCTGGCCATCGTGCCTGAGGCGAAGGAAGTCCTCAGGTTTGGCCACATTCATTTGCGATCCTGCTGGCAAGACTCCCGGATATCTGGGGTCTGGTGGCGCGAATCACGTCGAAGAATCGGCACGCCGGGCGTACGGAAGATGCTTGCCCGGATCGAGCGCAACCTTGCCGGGCTTCCGGCCCCGGTATGAAAGGGTTCGCTTCACTTCTGAACCGAGCGCCAGCGATGACGCGGGGTCACTAGCCAACCAGAAGCGGGAAATATATTGCTTGTAATGGTGTGAAGTATATTTCATAATGGCTCATCGGAACGGATACCTTGTGTACCCGTCATCAGAAGCTATCCAGGTGATCCAGCGATGAACGTTCTCAGCAACTCCGAAGCCCAAAAAGCCATAACTGCCAGCCTCTTCAAACCAGACGCGTTCGGCACCTTGGCGGCCTGCCAAAAAGAGCGTCTGGATCGTGGTAAGTACCAGGGCTCGATCATCGGTCGTGAAGTTCCGGAAACCACTGCCAAAGGCGTTCGTTTGGTCTGGGCTGTGAAGCGCAAGGATCAACACGGCGAGTACTACGCCCTATGGTGCATCCCTGCGCCAACACTGCCGAAGGTCTCCCCCGAAAACATCGTCAAGGCGCGTGACGCGGGTTACGCGGCCGCTGTGACACGACGCCCACGAGCGCCAGCGGCTTGCACAATCTACAACGGTTTGGTTGAGGGCTTCGCGGTGGGTGAGGGTGGCGATGTGTTGGCTTACCACTGGCTCGATGGCTTTCAAGCGTATTGCGATGAGCAAGCCGATCTAATTCTTCAGCGCTCTGCGTGAACCGCTGAGGTCCTGGTCATCCTTCAGCGGTGGCCAAGGACTCTGCGGCAAGGTTGATCTGAGAAATAGGCTCGATGCCTGAAGTGTTTGCGTTCGCTTGTCAGCGAGCTGGCCAGCGCTTCTCTGGCGTAGATCCTTGGCGCGGTCACCGGGCGCGACTGACTACTGGCATGCGTGCCGCGTTCGGGTCTCCAGATCACGACTTGCGCAGAATATCTGAACTACCGCGCCAGCCTCATTGGGCTGACGCGCCAACGAACTTCAATTTTGAGTAGAGGAAAGGTCATGATCAATGCCAAGGGCTTGAAGGAAGAGCGCCAGCGGTTAGGTTATACCCAGGCAAAGATTGCCGAGCACTGCGACATTTCCCGCGAAATGTGGTGCCGATATGAGCGTGGAGCTAGCGTTCCCAGTGGGGATGTGTTGCTTCAGTTCTGTCAGCTGGGTGGGGATGTCCAGTTTGTTCTGTCCGGCGCACGAGCCGCATCGGCTTTGACCGAAGAAGAAAGCCGTTTACTGGAAGCGTTTCGCGCCAACCCGAAACCATTCTTGGAGACGGTCAAAGCCCTGGTAGATGTCCCTGCGGTATGATCAGCCTGGCGGCATGATGAGAACTCAGGCCACGAAAAGGGTAGAGCAACGACCATGACAAAGCGTGAGCAAGCTCAAGTCGAACAGGCGTTGACCAAGGCGGCGTTGCACATCACTGATGATGTGGAACCGGATATTGATCCTCCCCATCGCGGTGATACAACCCGAGGGTTCTTGTTCTTTTTGACCAGTTCTCGACCCTACGTCTGCGAGGGCTGGAGCACGGCCACTTCGCACGGAACAGGCGATCCGGCAGCTGCGAAAAGAGTGAACTGCAAGGGGGCTCTCCGCCTCTTCTCGACCAAAGCGTTGGCGTTACGCGCCCTGCGTCGAGCTGTCGAGGATGAGTGTGCCAGTCGGTTACGGGCAATAGACCGCTTGATTGAGCTGGAAGATGGGAACTGCGGGTAAACAGGAAATCGACATGGCCACACCCATGCAAATCGAGCGCCCGAACATGCTTTACCGAAACGGCCTGCTGGCTGAACAGCACCGCGAGCGCGTGAGCAACGTTCCCTTGCGCTACAAGCGCACATGGACTGTTCGCCGGGTGGTAGAGCTGGACGAGGGCCAGGTCGGCCTGTACGACAGTCACAGCGTCATTTTCGATGATGCGGGCAATCGGGTTATTTACACCTGCACTGAAGAACTCGGCGTAGGCCTGACAAAGCACCAGGTCATTGCGCTGCTGGGGCATTGATCGATATAAGGAAAACCGTCATGGCATTTTTTATTTTGGAATACCGAGTAAAAGGGTACTTGCCCTCTGACGCGTTCCGCCTAGATCCAAAGTGGGGGAAAAGAACGTTTACCATCAGTTCAAAAGACCTCGGTACCGACGATATCGAAGTAGTTCGGGCGCTAGCAACTGCGCGAGAAGTTACGCCGGAGGGGTACGAGTTGTTTTCTGTCCTTGATCGCGACGCGTTGACCGCCGCCAATCAACCCGCCATTAACGGAAAAGTGCTATGACCAGTGATCAAGACATGAATCCTGCCGATATCAAAGAATTGACGGTAGTCGAAGGCATCACCAACATTAACGTTGATGGCGCGCGGATTCGGATTCTGTTTGCCGATGGCGTTGAGGCGAGCGTTGGCAGGTCTGATTTGAATCGGAGCAAGTTCAACATCTTCTTCCCGAACCCAAAAGCCGACAGCATGATCGCTGGATCGTTCACCCCTTCGATGACGGGTGAAGATGTGGTCCAGATGGTCAACAAGATGGCCGCAAAGGCAGCCAAGAAGAATTAAGGGACGTCACCCAGGTTCACCCGAAGCCTCGCCATCGTGCGGGGCCGAGGCCTTAGAACGTCCCGATTTTTACACCCAACAGGTAGTTTCAAAGGAAATACATGTCAGAAAAAACGCAGTTTTGCATTCAGATCAATGGCGGCCAAGAGCAGACGTTTGAAGTGCAAACAGGCGAGTACACGCTTGCCGCAATCGCTAGTCTGGCATTACTCCATTATGAGAAGCAGGACGACTATGACGTGGTAAAAATTTGGGTGCCTAAGCTTGTCGCTGCTGGGCATGGCCCGTACTTCGTCGGCTGGGATGGTCACACACCAGTGCGTCCTGCTGATGCCCGTAAGTGGTGACTCAGGGGCACGCTTGTGAAGCACAAGGGGTCGCTTACTGCGCAGGCACCCAACACAACCGGGAGACATAACTAGGAGCAGCACTGGATGAAGGTTGAAGGTATCGAGGTTCCGGTTTCAACTGAGCTGGCGGTGATCAAGCGCATGCAGCTTGATGTGTTTCGCGCCAGCGACCTTGAATTGATTGTTGGGGCTGTCGAGAGCGACCGCACGGGAAGTTATTGTGTTCGAGTAGCGGATCGTCTGATTGGTCGCATGAAGAAGGCGGGCCGCATCACAACCTCTCTGCGACCGTTCTGGAACTGGACTGGCGACAAGGACATTTCCGCGCTGCTCGACCTATCGGCCTTCGTGTGGGATCTGGTATACGTTGCTGGTAACCCGGCAATGTTCAGCGCCCATACGAGGAACGCGAGTAACCCGCTCACGCGTGAAACGGCACTGGCTGGCGCCAGCAAAATTGCCATGAACGGGTGGCGAGTTTGGGTGGTTCACGCCACCACGGGTGACCGTATTTATGAGAGTGAGGCTGAGAAGGCCTACAATCAATCACAGAGCGCATAGCGCCTAATTCCAGCCGGTTCATGGCGCGCCACTTGTGCGCCGCATGACGGCTAACTAAAGAGCTGATCATGACAAATCGCACACCAGTGCTAACAGACGACGACTTCGATGCTGTTTCAAAAAAGCTGAATGAAATTATGCAGGCAGTTGCTTCCGGAGAACTTTCGACCAAGAAGGCTGCTAACGGATTGGCCCAGTTAATTCACGGGGTTGACTGCGGTGCACCTGCCGAAATCGAGGCTTTAACAGCACCAGGCCTAGAGTGGTTCATTCATATCAATTGATCATTGGGAGTGGTGCTGACCGCCCGTTTTCAAGTGAAAAAAAACCCCGACATTGTTCGGGGTTTTTTGTGTGCGTGGTGAATCAGCGTCTACCTTATGCTGGTTCTGCCCGCACCGTTGTAGCGCCAGCAAACTCCTTAGCGCGACAGGCCTTCACTCAAGAGTCTTTCCAGCGATTCCGCTGCCGCTCGGATGATCCCTTGAAGCTCAGTGGCGTCTTCCTTGCTGATGGTAACGATCCAAAAAATCGAAGACTCGTGGTCTGAAACGTAGCTCACGTCAACCGCGTCGATTTGACCCGCCACCAGGTGCGGTTCGAAGCGGAGAAACTTGCACGGTGCTCGCAGCTTGATCAGCGTATGAAGCAGGTCGATCTGCAAGGTGCAGGTGGGGAATACCGAAAACTTCCCCTCGGCTTTGTCGCCGCCAATGATTTTGTAAGTGCGTTCTGTGTTGATCTGGCTCATTACATCGTGTCCTTGTTGTTGCAGGTAGTGGGGTTGCTGGTCGAGCGCCAGCAAGGAAGAAGCAGAGTACCGGGGCGGAGTTTACGGGGTTATTCGACTTGGATGTCGGGAGCGCTAGGCGCTTCGCCGAAGGTGTGCATGAATGCTTCCCTTGTCTCCTCTAGCGTGGCGAGGAGTTCTTTGCCGGTTGCTTGATCCATTCCCCCGCTGATAGTCGCCCCGATGATCAGGCTGAAAGCTGAGACGTAATAGATGTTTGCGCGGGGTTGGTCTTTGTTCTCCACAGCATTGCGGAACTGAATCAGCACACTGGCAAGCGTGCTGGCAAAAATCACTGCTCGGTCCTGTTTCACTTCGATTCCTTTCGGAGTTCGGTCACCTGCTGTACCAGGTCAAGAAAGGCCTGATCCTTGGGGCCACCGTTCATGCGGAATGACCACATGAGCGTGAGGGTGTAGTTGTAGGTGGCGGCATCCATCTCAACGAGCTGAGTACCCAGGTCGAACGGATAGGTTAGGGCGTCTGACAGGTGCAAAATGAGATCCTGCAAGCGTGGTCGCTTAAGGATCTCCTTGGACTGGCGGGCGAATTCACTGGTTGCTGCAATGACCATGCTCTTTTCCTGTGCGGTCGCTGTGATGCGAGGATTGCAAATAGCTGTGACTGGATAATCCCGTAGGCGCTAGCTTTATAGGGGGCGTGCAGGTGGAGCGGGGAGCTTTCTTTGATTTGCTTCAACTAGCGAGGAATAGAAAATAAAAAACCAGCGACAGGTCGCATCAAGCTCAGTCCAGTATCGAAGATCGACGACCCAAGCAAACACAAGAGGCAGGCCAATAGAAATCCTAACCCAGCCCCCAAGATAAACATCCAAGGGCTCAACGTGATGACTTGCTTCGGCCATGCTTGTCGAGATGCGCGCTGTGGAGGGGAATGTGCTTTGCCTCCGCTCACGATTCCTTCACTATCTCTCCGAAATGCCTTGGGTTGGTAATAGGCACTTTTCACTTTGTCATCAGTGTTTCGAGTACTCCCTAACTCATTACGGTCTCGCACAGATCATCATCCTCTACAGCCCAGTTCCTTCGTGGTTATCGACATTTTCCCTGAAAAACCTACACCGCTTCAAATTGGGATTTGGCTGCTGGTCCTGAGGTGCCAGGCTGATGATTCAGTGGGCTACAGGGCCAGATACTACCTCTGGATCGGTCGAAGCCGCTTGAAGTTGGGCAGCGCCGTCATGCAACGCCTCCTGCCCAGTATCAGCGGTTCCGATCAGCCTTGCGCCAGGTAGTGATTCGATCCACAAGCTTCTCTAAAAACGTGACTGGAATCCTATCCATGATCGGCGCGTCAATCTGGTTAAAGTCTGGTTTGCGACCGGATTCCCAATTCAGGATCGCTTGGTCTAATGTCGCCATGTACTCAGGGACACCACGCTCTCCACGGGCAAGGTCTTCGTAAGCATCGCGATAGGCCTTTAGAAACGCTAGCGTTCCATTGCCCCCAGCCGATATTTCAGCAGTATGGCGGGCCATCGCCTTTATGGTTACTTCCGGGTGTGTGGTCGAGCCCATTCAGCTGCCTCTTCTGAAAAATGTTATGCATTTGTTGTTGCATTGGGGTTGCGCCAGCATTGCTGGCGCTCATTGAGACATGGCTATCGGTAGGCCTCAACCAACCAATCACCACGGCATGCGAATGCGGTGGCCCCGCCAGAGCCGCCTACACCGACCGCTGGCTGCATGTAACCGCCAGATTGATCCCAATCCTCGCAGGCTTGCTCAATCTGGTCGAGGCGCACCTTGAAGCGCTTCGCAGCATCCCGGAAGGTGGGATAGGTGGTGCCAGCGCCAGCGGTTTCAGCGTTCCTGGCAAAACCATTCGCGAAGTCGAAAAGCTGCTCAGGTGTCATGCGCTATTCCTTTCGAAGCTGCTTGGCGTTCTTGAAATAGAACAGCCCACCAGGTTGCGTGCTGACCTTCTCGGAGGCCTTGCTGATCGCCAGTTCGTAGCTATCCGCGAAGACAGACACTTCGGCCGGTTGACCATCATTGTTTGCAAATTGGATGAGCCAGTTGGGCTCCTCCGTTCCAATGACTCGATCCGATGTAGACATGTGCTTCTCCTTTCGCAATTTGGGGGCCGGATATTTCACTGACTCAAACAAAACCCGGGCCGTTGACGATCATAGTCCTCGCTGACAAATCAGAGGTCAATGAAGGTCGGGGCGTGTATTCGCGCCAGCAGCTGTTCGGCGGTCTCGTCATCCCAACGGCCTTCATCACAGATGAAAGCGTTGCGGTCGAAGTCGTAAAGATTATCGACCTCTGGAGTACAGTCGATCAAAAGCGCCGCACCGAAAACTACTCCACCTTCAAGAACGGCAACGTTGCCTTCGCCAATGACCAACGCCTTGTTGGGATGGGCTTCAAGCAGCTTCTGATATTCAGCGATCACTTCGTGGAATTTCATCAATCGACCTTGCCCTAAGTCAGCGTAGGCGGTGATCTCCGGGCGAGTCCCACTGGCGAACACTTTGTTATGCTTGCGAACGAGTGCGGCAGCTACCGAAGACATTCCCCAGTGGGTCGGGGCGCATTCGTCGCCTAGAATGGTGGAAAAAGGGTCAACCATGTCGTCCGCATTTTCATCCACGCGGAAGCAAACCAGCGTTTCCGGCGCGTCACTCTCCGCCCACTGCTTGTAATCTCCGAGCGGGCATGTCCCCCAGATCAGATTGCGGTGTATTACTTGAAGTTTGGTGATCAGTTCTTGTGTTGCTTGGGGTACGGAAGTACGCATCGTGAATCCCCTCAGTTTTTATTGGTCGGTTGGGACGGGAGGCGCTTTTGAATTTCTTCGGCTGTGAGCTCCTCCAGCGGAACAAGGCAAGTCGCGCCGCGACACACCAGGATCATGCGAACGCCATCCTCAAACACGCCTTTATAGTCGGAGTGTGTGTTGCGATAGATTTGATCGAGCTGGGCCTTGGTAGCTGGAGACATAGTTACTTTCCTTGAAGGGGCTTTAAAACATGGCCCATTGTGAAATATATTTCTCTCTGTGTAAAGAAGTATATTTCCCGCCTGTGCTAGTGTTTTAATCGCGGGATCAAGGAATTGAGCTCGCTAGAGGGGGGTGTGCTGCGAGACTCCGTCAACAGATGCTAAATACGCCTTGCGGCCAAGTTCGGTTAGGCCGTACCACTTTTCTGGATGTGTACCGCCTACATCCTTTCGTAATTCAATCATGCCTCTGGCAATCATGGATGCCAGGGCGGCGCGCGAAAATCGGCGATGACGTGGATCGTCCAGGCTGCCGCCGTTGGCGCTGAAGCCACCAACTGCCTCCATGATCAGCCACTTCGCCCGCACGGCATCAATCAAGCGTCGACAGTCGTTCTTTCCAAGCTCTAACAGCATGCGTTCTTCGGCTGCGTTCATGTTGCTATTCGCTTCCCGATCTGACTTGGCTCAGTGCCCAAGCCCCGCAACGACGGGGCGGTGTTCCGCGTATGTCCTGCCTAGTCCTCGATCTGCTCGCGTGCAGCGATTTCGATTGGCAGTCGTGCTTCAAACACGGCAAGAACTGCCAACGCAATCAGAAACTCATGGTCATGGGGTTTCCGTTCGCAGTAATCACCGTCCAGGTAATACGAGAGGCACTTCAGCAGCACTTCAAAGGGCTCGTCGATTTCTTGCGGGTCGCGTGACATGGCCGGGGGATTGAATAGTTTTCGGCTTTCCTCACTCTCAATCGCCCCGTTGAATGCTTCTTTCGCTTTGCCCACCAGTTCGAGTGCCCAAACAAGATCGCTATCGTCAAGGCTATCCGGGGTGTCGTCATGGTAGAGGCTCAGAAAGCCCATTGCTTTTTCTGCATCCAAGTCATTCATCACAGCACTCCTAGGCATCCTTTTTTTCGATGCCAACCTTGAAGGCGTAATCTGGTATTTCCCAGTTTGGGAAAGCGAAGTGGGTGCGGTTGTACGCAGGTACTTTCTCGGCAAAAACCGAAGTCCCCAGCATCCCGAACACCTCCATTTTCAGCCAGCCTCGTTGGCGAAACTCGGCAAAAAGCTCTGTCCCGAATGCAATGCCCACATTGGGGCCCACGCCCGCCAGCGCTGCATCCAGCTCTTCTTTGATTTCCAGCAGTTTGTCGTCAGTCATTATTTTCGCCTTTCTATGGTTTGTTGGTTTGGGCTCATAGCCTTAATGAGGTTGCGTTCCGTTTTTGCACGCAGGACACCATTGCCCTTTTGATGGGCTCGCAACGGCGGCGGGTGACCCGCAGTACGGACAGACGATAGGTGTGCTTCCTGACATATGTGATGCCCTCCAGAACGACATATGGACGCTTGCTGAGGCGCATATGCGGTATGTGTTGGAGCGCCTGACGACGCCCCGAGCCCTTCAGTAGATCAAGTAGCTGTTGATACTTGGTAGCGCGTAACAAAATCCAGGCTGAGATTGGCCCCGGAGCTAATCAGTAGATTCGCTTGAGGGCTGGCCTTGGCTTCTGCTCGCTTCAGGCCAAACGACTCGTAGATCGGCCAGCCGTAGTGTAATGGTTCTACCGCCTTCAGCCCCAGCACTTGCTCAACCGAAGGCAGGGCATCGTCGAGCGCCTGACGACAGAGCGTGTGGTTAAGCTCACCGATGACGCGGGCCAGCCGCACAGAGGGGAGCCCCATGTCGCCCAGCGCCTCATAGTAGGGTCGCTGGGTCGGGGTTGATTGAGATGGCATGGTGTTGGTGATCAATTCGCGCATTTTCTCAGCTGCTTCAACTGGCTGCATCACGCCGGGGCCCAGACCTTGGATGCCAGTGAGCTGAATGGTCTGGATCACCTCGTAGCCCTGGCGTTGAAAGTAGGGGCACAGCACCATATCCACATTGGCCCCGAGTGCGCGGGTCTGATCAATGAGTGCTTGAAGCTCGTTGTTGTGAGTCATGGCTGCTAGTCCGACTGGTAGAAAAGTTGCCGGATTGTGAAATATATTTCCCTGCTGGTAAAGCAATATATTTCCCTGTCGCGTTAAGCTGGTGAGGGAGTTCTCCCAAATGGAGCACACACAATGCCAAATGCATCGGGAAATATATTGCTTGCGAACACCCTTGAGCGGTCACATAATGAGCGGACGAATTAAGGAGTAAGTACGCATGTTCAAGCTTCAACTGAGCGAGCTCCACTTCCCAAGGGGCGGGGCCGGAAAGTCCAGCGTTACCCGGATGGTGGTGGAAGAAATGACCCGTCCAAAGGGCAAATGGCGCGAATACTGGACGCTTCATCTGGCCAAAATTTCACCGAACAACCGACTGCCGCGCAATTTCAAAAAGCCGCAGCCTTTTGATCTTGATTCGCCCGGAAACGTAAGCCGTGGATTTCCAGGTGTGTTTACTGGTGAGCGTTCGAAATAGCGACTATGGCAAGTCTCGGTGATAGGGTTTGGGTAACCAAGCCCACCGCTCACCACTCAAATAGTTGAGGCGCAGTCTTGCCTATGTGTTTTCGGGTTTTTCACGGGCTGTCGCAAAGCGATCATGAGGTAGCTTTGACCTGAACAATTTACGACCCTCCAACGCCAGCAACGCCCTTTGCGGGCTGTCCTCTCCTTGAAGCCCAACAGACGTGATCAAGCGTCTGACAGCATCACGCTGTTCTGTCGTCCAATCCCCAATCGACTTGGGAAGGCTCAAGATTAGCTGCGCGTCACCCTTTGCTAGGTCTGCCAATAATTTCCGTTCTGCACGGCTGAGACAGGCTACCTTCAGAGCGTTTAAACCCTTTCCTTCGATTGTGGCTCGTTCACCATGGCCAACAGCCGGTAGCCCTACCCGAACCATTCCGGCCGCCCATGCGGCTTTAACGCTTTTGTAGAACATTATCCTTCCTCACGTTCACCGCTTAAGCAGTGATAGAAATCCGATCCCACCAATTCAGAAGCGCGCCTCGGGCGAAATACTGGAATGTATGGAGGGTAATCGGTGCGTCCTTAGGTACCCATTGGGCGTTCATGGTCTGAACCGAAAGTGAGGTGATAGCGCGCTCAGCTGGTACGTTATCCTCACCCCACTGATCTGGTTGTCGGCACATGGGGGCGGGGAACGGAATACCAGCATGCAATGCATGCGAACGGAGTGTGTAAACCGTCTTCAGGATTGGCAGAAGGCCAGACCAAGTCCACTCAATCTTCATCCACTCCAAGCTGGGTCTTTCAGACGGCTCTGTCGGCATGAACGCCTCACAGAACATCAGGAATTTCTTGGTCGATCCAAACAACCCCTTAAGATCATTCGCGACTTCGTTCAACAAATCCTCTCCACCCGCATTTACGACCATTCTGGCCAGCTCGGGCTTAAGCTCCTTGAGGTTTTCAGTCGACGAACCAGCAGAAGAAAACTGGGCATTCGCTGCAATCTCGATAGAGGATACAAAGAGCAGCCAGGCTAGATGGGGCTCGGTCTCAGAAATCCATAAGGCGTCCTGATATGCTCGTGCAGCCCTAACCAGCTCAATATAGAGACCAGCATTCAACGTTGGTATTGTTCTTAAACGCACCTGGATGTCGTCCAGTAAGACATCTTTAGGAGTGGGTATGATTGGGCGCTCGGGGTTGACTGAAAGGGATGGCGACGGGCGGGAGCTGTATGTCACGAAACGCCCAAGGCGATCACTCCCATCAAAGTAACGATTTGCGTCGCCAGCCTTCAGCCGAATACCTAGCGCCAGCGAAGTGAGTGCTGTGATTTCCTCTGGGAGGTAACCACCATGAAAGCGTTTGACGTCAGTTTTTAGAAGATCAGATGCGCTTACACGTTCCTGCCCTTCAAAAATGAAGGACCGCAGTACCATTACGATATTGGCGTTGGTCCCCGATCCCATGGGTAGTGCATTTAGAAGCGCATAAGGACCAAGCCCGCTAGCTATTTCGCCACGGACCCCTACATCTGAAAACAGCGGATACTCCGATCCGCCATAACATTCCTTGTTGCCCGCCTGTTCCAGCTCAATGAATTTTAGCCAGTTAGATTGCGATGGTAAGCGCGGCGGGGTGAGGCTCGAAGTTGCCATTTGATTTTCCCTGTACCTGACGTGTGTTATAGGCAGTGTGGGCAAGTTGCCGTTTTAGGTGCCCAACCATTCTTGCCCCGCGCCGTGACCTGATGTCCACACGCTAATCTGCATGCCCATAAATGCTGCCAAGAATGATGGCCAGTTCGGTAGCAGTCCAAAACCTTCTTTCGCTTCACCGGCTTGTTCCCCTCCCTTCTCACACTGCGGTTCGTTCCCAGCGTAACGTGCTTATTGCTTTGAATTGGCTGATGCCGACTGATCCACGTTCGTTTCTGGCTTTTGATCCGGGCCTATTCAATAGCGCCTCTATCGCAGGCCTTTCGGACTCATAAATCTGGAACGCGTTGTAGTCCGCATCCAGCAACACCAGGAGCACGGTATCGAAGGGCTGGTTCAAGTCGATAGAACCGACCCGGCCACCACGAAGGCGAACGTTCGGAAAGTACCGGCCCTTGATTTGAATCCTGACAGGCAATCCATCCTTGACCTCAGTAGCGTCGTAACCGGCCTGCCTGGCAAGCTCAAGCTGTAAGCCAAGAATCCGCGCCGCCTCGTACTCGGCAATTTCGCCAGTGACGCCCAGAGGCTTGCCCGTGAGGTGGTAGTAACGCCTCGCCAGAGCTTTGGCATCATGAAGGATCTGGCGAACCTCATCGGTAGCGTCCAAGCATAATTTCCTTACTGCGCAGGCTCATTGCTGTTGATGATCTTGAATAGCTCTGGACCAAAGTCCGCCAAGGCATTTTGGTCTATCAAGTGAGTTCTGAGCCTGTCGAACAAAACACGTTGGCTTTCAAGCTGTGCACGCATGGCATCGATACGACTGGCGTGTTCCAGGGAGAACGTGACTATCATTCGCTCGGCTTCTTGATACTCATCACCGGCCGAGGCAAATGGAACACAAAGCTTTACCAATTCGTGAAACTTGCGGGCGTTTGAGAGATTCCCGTTTTTGCGCCATGCAATAAGATCGGCAGCGAGGGTGGTGAGGTTCCCTTCAGTGAAGCCTCGGGCGGCAATGCGGTTGAGTTGAGCGCTCATAATTGTTCCTATGCGGTTGCGAAGCGGCGATTGAAGCGGCCAATAACGCGCTCTGCACGGCGGCGATTGTTGAAAAACCGAACAGGGGAATCAGGCTCAGTTACACCGGGAAGCGCTCTGATTTCACGGGCGGTGTACTGCACGCCAACCGCGTAACCATGCTTTACGCTGTGGCCTTCAATGAACAATTTCATGCTGATAGCCGTTCCCATAGAGTCTGCGACTGTCGAAAGCCTACTTGAGGAAGATGGCTTTCGACAGCCCTGCCTTGCGCAGGGCTGCAAACTAGCAACAGAGGTTCACCGAGTAACCACGTGGCACGTTCAATTCGAGCGCTACGCCTGCGTGACTGACTTGAAAGGTGCGGATTGTCTCGCCTTCGGAAATTTCGCACACAACAACAGCTTCCGGAGCATCCCCAAGCCAAACCTCGATCCTGTCGCCTTTTTCAATCGTCTCAACTGCGGTGCTGATGCTCATCGGGTCTCCAGCGTCTGTTCGTTATGGTGCGCCTATTGTGAAGCATATTTCATAAGTAATAAAGAAGTATATTTCCCTGATTGCTTGCGGCATGAACTAAAATTCGCGTCGCTTGCGGTGGCGGCTACTCTGGTATAGTTGATCTATACCGAATAAACGAGCAGTTGCGATGGATGCATATCAGCTATTGGAAGAAAGCCGTTTGGCTTTTGTCATTTTTGCAGGCGTCATAGGGGCCTTGGTAGGCAGCTTTCTGAATGTCGTGGTTTATCGCCTGCCGCTCATGCTTGAGCGCGAATGGTCTGAGCTGGCGCGGGAGCAACTTGGGTTGCCTCCAGCGCCAGCGGGCCCGAGGTTTAACCTGATGCTTCCACTCTCGGCGTGCCCCCGATGCAGTCATCAGATACGTGCCTGGGAGAACGTCCCAGTTTTGAGCTATATCGGCCTTCGGGGCAAGTGCTCCAACTGCAAAGCGCCGATCAGCGCGCGCTATCCAATCGTTGAAATTGCCAGTTGCGTGATGTCAGCCGTTGTTGCTTGGCATTTCGGTTTTGGTTCGCAGGCCATGTTTTTGATGGTTCTGACATGGGGCATGTTGGCGATGAGCCTGATCGATATCGATCACCAACAATTGCCGGACTCTCTGGTACTGCCGCTTTTGTGGGCCGGGTTGATCATCAATTGCTACGGCGTCGTTACATCTCTCCAGAACGCTGTTATGGGCGCAGTAGCGGGCTATCTATCCCTGTGGGGGTTGTACTGGGCTTTTAAGCTGGTAACCGGGAAAGAGGGGCTTGGCAGGGGAGACTTCACGCTGCTGGCGATGATCGGTGCTTGGGGGGGCTGGGGCGTTATTCCTTTCACCGTTCTACTTTCTGCGGTGCTGTGTGTCCTGGTGAGCGGAGCTTTCATGGCCGCTAAGCATTCAAAGATTGATACCCCTGTCGCGTATGGCCCCTATTTGGCAATTGCTGGCTGGATCTCTCTAGTTTGGGGGGAGCAGATATCTCATGCATTCCCTCAGCTGATAAGCGTGTAACTCCCTAAACCCTACAAATCGAGAACTCAAATGGCCATCTCACTTGCCGACGTCGAGCAGCAAATTGGCGCGTTTTTTGGTGGTACCACGAAGCGGGAAAGACCTGCGCCAGCGGAGTCTCGCGACAATAAGGCACGACCTGGTGATGCAATGGCGCTTGCCAATACCGGGTCCGATGGTAAGTCGGCGATGGGTGAGATGGGCCGGTAATGCGGAGTAGTTGCAGTCCTCAACAGTGAGCAGCACGCGGAGCGCTTGGCCATGAAGCGAGCTTCACATTACGCGACGGTGTGTGGCGGCACAGCCGCTTACATCACCAGGATCTACGGCTATAAAAATCTCGTGTGGTTCAGCTGCTGGCGGCGAAACGGATACAGCCTGCGAGACTCACTGACGCGTGTTCGCGAACGCCACCGGCTTCAGCGAATGGCGGAGTCCATCACCCCCGCCCCAGTACAGCGATAAACCCGCCATCGACGCCCGGAATGATTTCAATGACTCACGCACAACTCCCCCATATACCCCGCGTCAATTTGCCTGGGCACAAAGGTTCCGCCAGCGCCAGCACCGGCAACAGTGTTTTAGCTGGCAAGGATGGAATGCCGTTGCTGGTGTTCCGGGGCGAGCATGGTATCGCTGGCGCGCATGATGAGCCTTTGCAGACTCGCTGTGGGAGTTACACCTTCTGCACTATGTCGGCGGCAAACCTTTACGCAATTTCCCCGAATACAACCTCTGAGATTGCACAGCAGCCGCGCATTTATCCAGCCTACTTGACGATGAACAATCCCTTTTCGAGTGATGGCGATGATCCATTTCTGGATCTGTCACTGATCGAGGCTCATCTTGGTCACTCGGATGCAATGCGGATCGCAATCAAGTTTTCAGAGCGAATTTCGAACACTGGGAATTGGATGGAGGAAATCAATCCGGACAGAGAGTTCTATTCGGTTGAAGAATTTCTTGAGCGTCACCCGGAACGTTTGGGCGAACTATATTTTGACGCTTACCCATTTTATGACGATGCAGAAGTCATAGCGCTCCTAATCTCCAAGGGGTTCGACGGTGCAATCCACTGTGGTAATGGTGAGACGTCTGGCGATAGCGAGTACCGCGTCTTCAGCCCTGACCAGGTAACCTTCGCCCTCAGCTCTCAACGAGCAAGTCCAGCTTTGGACCTGGCTAACACATCGTCCAAGTCGCTCTTTGATTTGTTGAAGTCAGCAACTCGAAACACAAGCTTTGGTGCTCAACCAGACCCAATTGCCAGTCAGCTACTCGGCAACGCTGGTGTTCAAAACGATCTGCGATTGCTTGAGTTAAAACTCTGGGATCTAGGGGTTGAGGTGCAGGGGGTGCATGGAGCTGGGGCGAGCTCGATCGTACTTGACGCTGGAGATTTTGTTGTCCGTTTGGGTGGGGGCGAAAGCTTGGCTCGCCCTTTTATTGCCGAGATGCTTCAAGCGCCAGCGTTTGGAAAAACTGGAAGTATTCGTTGGGAAGTTTTGCCGAAGGTGGATACCGCGAGCATTACCGGCGCAGATGTCGACACATTGGCTGTCTTGTTGGCGGACAAGGGGAGTCCACTGATCGATGCGGGTACCGATAACCTCGGAAGGCTCCCAAGCGGGAAACTGGTTGTAATCGATCCTGGTGCAATACGCATGCTGGCTCACCGTTCTGCGGACAGTGAAGAGACCGTGGCCGAGTACCAGGCGGGGCTTCCTTGTCTCATGACCAGCGCTGGCTGGAAGTCGCCAAGCCCAAGGTTGTCCGTTGAGGTCATGCGTGCGGCCATTTCAAAATGCCTAGATACTTTGAACACTCAGATTGCACACAAGCAGCATTTGAACCCCGTACATGTGCCGATGCAGCTGAGGCGTTGAGAGCTTTTACGCCAAGTCGGGAAATATATTTCTTGATCGGCAGGGAAGTATATTTCACAATGGCGTATCTTTTTAGGACTCACAGGAAGCACCTCCATGCTCAGCGACGTATTAAACCAAGACGAAATCTGCGACATGGTGGACGCCCTTGTCAGCATGATTCAGGACAAAAAAGACTTCTGTTCAAAGGATCAAGAAACAGCGCAGGAAATAGCCCGCCTTGAAAGCCTATTGGGCAAAATCAAAAGTCAGCAGTTGGATTCCAATCTGCTGACCCATGAACCTCACGAGGTCACATTTGCTGTCTTCTCCCTGCACGCGAAGGTCACTCCGCTCAGCAATCACGGCCGCCGTTGGCAAGTGACCTACGGACCGACCTATTCAGCTTTCTCTGATGCTGGAGACATTGCTGGCGCGCTCAAGGACGTGCACGGCGGTGCGGTTAACAACGCGCTGTACATGAATGAGCGCGACACCCCCAATGTGGGTGTAAAGCCTTCGATGCCGCCAGCTGAAGTCCTGAAGGAGTATCCAGAGATTGTTGCGCTCTTCACTGCGCCAGCGACACCGCCAACTTTGACTCCAGAGCAGCTCGCGTTCGTCGATACCCTTCGCGTCCAAGGTTTTGCTGTCGTCGTGTTCAGCCCCGCCGATCTGGCTGGGGTCCATGTCGAGAACTTCCATAAACGCATCCTCGCCGACGGCTGGGATCACATCGAAGAGATGAAGGCGCTGGCAAGCAACTGACAGTTGCAAGTTGCGTTGGAGCGGCTCAGTGACTGTTACCCGGTATCGATCTCTGTGTTTCCAACGCTACTTGAGGCTCAAGGGGAGTACCTGGGCCATGTGCAGGTTTCTTCCCTTTGCACAACACCAAACCTAATAGGGCAAGGGTGCCGCTGAGGCACTTTAGGAGAGCAATACATGACCGAAGCAGTGATGCTGCCTGTGCCGCTGAATGTCCGGGCTACCGATAAAGATACGGAGCTCGAAATAATCCAGGTGAAGGCCGGGAGCTACGAACGCACTCACGTCATCCTCATCGAGACGAAGCGTGAGAATCACCTGGAGCATTCGGGTGGGCTGCACTACGGTCGGGCATCTATAAAAGTTCGTGCCATCTACCTGGCTGGAGATGCTTTACGGGGGGGCGATCCGGTTGGTGATATGGGTGGTCGCATGGATAGTCAAGGTCGAACAGTAAAGCTCACCAACGGCGGCGTGATGATACGGGGCAACTTGCGGAACCTTCACATCGGCTCGTTCATGTTCAACAAAATCATCGCCTGGGCGCAAGAGTTCGATCAGAACTTCAACATTGTGCCAATAGGTGTTGTTGCGGCTGATGCAATGACCAAAGAGGACAAGGGCATACGCAACAAATTTTACGAGAATGCAGGTCTCAAATTCATTTGGGATGAAGGCAAGTTCGGCATCGAGGGGCGCACTGATCCTCGCCTCACTGTCGGGGATCTCAAGCTGAATAAATACTGGCCAAACATCGAGCGTGATTACCATCTGGGGGCGATAGAGAGAACCTGGCGCGATCTCGAATTGGCCAAAGACCACTCCAAGGGCCTGAAGGTCGCCAACCGTTACTACCGGCGAAGACTCAACCGTTTGGAAGGTCGACTCAGCATCGCTATGTCCTTCGTGAATTGGCCCATGTACTTGGTTCTCTTCTTCGTTGGGCTTGTGGCTGGGCGTGGACTGGAGTGGGCTCAGGCGACCTTTCCATGGTTGCAATAGCTGGTAGCTGGCGGGCGCAGCACACGAGCACTTCAGCTGTGTCACAGTCTGGAAAACAAGAATAAAAGGGAAAGGAGAAAAGGAAAGAAGGGGGGCGTGGTGAGCCCCCTGTAGCAGTTGGAGTTATCCGCTAATAAACCGTGTTCTGTCTCCTGATTTGTTGGCGGTTCATCTCTTGGTTTTGGCGTAAGCTGTCTCTTTCGAATAGCGAATATCGGTCCTTTCGTCTCCCGGATTCGGGTGGTTTAACCTGTTTTCGAGGTCACACGATCTGAAATAGCCTGCCTTCATCTCTTGCCTGACCGAGAAATACGAGGGATTTATCTCTTGGCTCGCCTTCTTTCCCTGTGGATAACCGAGTCACATCTGATCGATTTGTGACCAATTTCCAATATAGAGCCTTCTATCTCTTGGTTTTCAGCGGTTTCATCTCCTGCCGTGCCAGAGCCCGCCCATACTGTTATTGAGACGGGTTCGACTTTGCGGAGGGGGTCGACGACCGTGATTCGCGTCTTACTATCCGCAATAAGTTGGGTTTTGTCTGTGGTATCACACTGAATCCCTGTGATCCTCAGTGGCAACGCTGCGGTTGCAGACGGAATAGCCACTATTTGTCTCCTGCCCTAACTGCCAAGGTTAAGTGGCTGCTTTAGCCCCGTAAACGCCTGAATGATCCCGGAAAATGCTGGGAGCTTCGAGTATCGGTCTGTTTATCTCTTGCCTTTCAAGTGTTGATTAAACGCCGATCTGTCTCTGAGGGTCTGTGTGGAATACCGCCCATATCGACGGCTAGACGATCTGTAGTCAACCCGCAGCCAGATTCGAATTCGTTGGCCACTCGCCAAGCAGGTGGTGAATAACCGAGGGAATATCTCTTACCCCCAGAGCTACCGGATCGCTTGCTGCTTCTGGCTCGCAGACATTAAACGCCGATTTGTCTCCTAGGGGGCTCGGGGCCGACAGGCTATGCCGTGCTGCATGGTCACGGTGGCCATACAATATTGTGTTGCCAGGTAGGATTTCTATTTGTGAGTGACATTCTGGGCTACTCGCGCCAGGCGGGCGTGAGTTACGCAAATATTCGCTATTTTATCTCTTGCCTCAAAAAGCCGATTAAATAGGGATTTATCTTCTGGTTAAGCAGGGTTTCATCTCTTGCCCCTGTTGCGAGCCAGTGGTGTGGCCGTCTACTGTTCAGTTTGACTGTTCTCAGCCATCCATACCCCAAAGGAAATACCGG